>DAOTXI010000652.1:0-2793 GCA_034435475.1 Anaerolineales bacterium | reverse complement strand
CGCGTTATCTCGTCGAACTCGATGGAGGCGGCGACCTGGTGGTGGTGGAGCAGAACCTCAAATCCACCTCAATGGATGTGTTGAAGAACATGGGGCAGCGGACGCGGCTGCATTGGAACAAAGAACACATCAGCAAAATGGGGGGCTAGCCATGCTGCAAAAAATATCCAGCTACCTCTACCTGCGCCCGAAACTGGTCCTTTGGCTTACATTGGGCCCCCCGCTCGCCTATATGATCGTGGTCTATCTTGGATCATTGTTCAACCTGTTGGTCAACAGTTTTTTTTACCTTGAACCATTTACTGGCTTGATCGTCCGTGAATTTACCCTTGGCACATACGCCCGCACACTCGAACCTGCCAACCTGGAGATTTTCGCGCGTACCACTACCATGGCAATCGCCGTCACCGTTGTGGATGCGCTGATCGCCTTTCCGCTCTCGTATTACATTGCGCGGTATGCCTCTCCGAAACTTAAGACCTGGCTCATCATTGCAGTGACCCTGCCGCTTTGGTCGAGTTATCTTGTGCGCGTTTATGCCTGGAAGTTGATCCTCGCCAAGGAGGGCATCCTCTCCTGGTTCATCAACCTGCTGGGATTAAACGGTGTGTTGGATTCGCTTCTAAGCATCCCCGCCATCGGCGGTTCTTCGCTGGCGCTTTCCCCCATGGGAATGTTCATTGTTTTTGCATATATCTGGCTGCCCTATATGATCATCCCGATTCAGACTGCGCTTGAACGCGTGCCGTACTCTTTAATCGAAGCGGCTGGCGATCTGGGCGCGAAACCCCTGCAAACATTCCGCACTGTCATTCTTCCGCTCGCATTTCCCGGTGTGGTGGCGGGTTCGATCTTCACCTTCTCCCTCACCCTGGGCGATTTCATCATTCCGCTCAGCCTCGGGAATTCAAAATTTTTTGTCGGGCAGGCAGTGTATTCCTATCAAGGCACAGCCGGAGACATCCCCCTTGCCGCCGCCATGACCATGGGACCTGTCATCATCATGGTTATCTATCTTCTCATTGCCCGCAAAATGGGAGCCTTCGATGCGCTCTAATTCATCGTCCACAACCCCCAAAGCCCCACCGGCATTGACGCTTGCCGCCTTAGGCGGTTTGTTATTCCTTCACCTTCCCATCCTGATCATCTTCCTCTACACCCTGACGCCAGACGAAACCACCTATACCTTCCCACTGCCGGGGATCACTTTCAAATGGTTCGGAATTGCCCTTCAACGGGCAGATCTTTGGCGGGCGGTAACCCTTTCCTTGCAGGTCGCCGGCATCGCAACCTTTGCCGCATTGATTCTGGGATCTTTGGCTGCGGCAGCGGTCTATCGCAGTAATTTTTTCGGCAGAGAATCCATCTCCTTCCTGCTCGTTTTGCCAATCGCACTGCCCGGTATCGTCACCGGCATCGCATTGCGGACCGCCATCGGCAGTTTCGACATCCCATTTTCGTTCTGGACCATCGTCATCGGTCACGCCACATTCTGTGTCGTCGTCGTATACAACAACGTCCTTGCCCGCTTCCGCAGAATGCAGGGATCGCTGGTCGAAGCCTCAATGGACCTTGGCGCAAACTCCTTCCAAACCTTTTGGTATGTGGTCTTTCCAAATATTGCCACTGCTTTGCTGGCAGGCGGCATGTTGGCGTTCGCGCTCTCCTTCGATGAAGTCATCGTTACGACCTTTACCGCCGGTCAGCAGACCACGCTCCCCATTTGGATCTTCTCCCAACTTTCGCGCCCTCGCGACCGCCCCGTGACCAATGTAGCTGCCCTGTTCGTCATGCTCATCACCTTCCTGCCGATCTTCTTCGCCCAACGCATCTCCGCCTCTTCAGCGGATACGGAAGCGAACGCAAAATAACAGATTTGGATTCAACGGTCTATCCCTCGCAGCGGATTCACCCCCGCTTCAAACGCGCCGAAACCTGATTCGCCCCATTGACCTGTCCTGACCCGAAAATGACCCATTCCTACTTCAACCCCAAATGTGAATCCCGCCCAAACTCTCGCGGCGGATGTTGTGTCTATGCCATTGCGCCCATCCAAAAAGGAGAATTAATCTCCCTGTGGGGCGGTACGATCATCCACGCCAGCCAGTTGGACCGTTCCATGCCGCGCTTTACCGAACGCGTCATCCAGATAGATGAAGACCTGTACCTGCTCACCGCCGAGCAAAAGGAACCGAACGACTGCTTCAATCATTCCTGCGAACCCAACCTGGGACTCACCGGTCAGATCGGGCTGGTGGCGATGCGCGACATCGAAGCCGGGGAGCATCTCACCTTCGATTACGCCATGTCTGACGGCGGACCCTACGACGAGTTCGACTGCCTGTGCGGAATGCCGACCTGCCGCCACAAAGTGACCGGCAACGACTGGAAACGCCCCGAGTTGTGGGAAAAATACGAAGGTTATTTCTCGCCCTACCTCGCCCGCCGCATCGCAAAACTGCGTAAATGATACGAGGAACGTCCCGAAGGGTTTGATGGAAAATCCGTTTTTTTCGCCATCCTTCGGGACGGTTTCAGATGGAATGAACCAGCCCTAATGAAATACCTGATCGGCGAGAAACTGAACTTCGACTCGAAGGTCGCCGCCATCACCATCGTCAGCACTCTGCTCCTGTTGGTGGACCGCTACCGGGCGATATTCGGGGCTAAATACTTGGACCGCGTCCTGCTCTATCTCATCATCCCCTTGCTGATTACGGTACTGGTGTTTCGTGAAAGCCCCCGCAACTACGGTTTTCAATTCGGCGATTGGAAACTCGGACTGGCATATAC
>DAOTXI010000651.1:0-7470 GCA_034435475.1 Anaerolineales bacterium | reverse complement strand
TCGGAATGTGTCTCGGGCAGGTCGGGATTATTGAAAAATACCGCGTCATGACCCACATCCAGGGCGACCCGCGGGTTGCCGGTATGAGTTACGTATCCAACAATACCTGTTTCGCCGACATGGAGGCGGTGTCCGCGCATGAGCATGGCTTTTCCACCTTCGCTATTTGCCGCAGTCAATACCGCATATTCCTTTTGCCCATCCAAAAGGAATATGCCGACATGGTAATAGCCAAGTTGGCTGGAGATCGTTTCGACAATTTCGGGAAGCAGTTTTTCCAACTGGCGGGTCGAACTGATGGTGCGCGAGATACGTGCAATCGCTTCGAACAATGAAGCCCGATATGCATTGCTTTGGCTGACGAGTTTCAACTCGTTTGTGCGTTCATTGATCCGGACTTCCAATCCCTGCAGGGTTTCATTTAACCGGTCCGCCATCGCATTGAACGATTTTGCAAGGATGCCGGTCTCGTCTTCGGTGACGACGTTTGACCGGGCGGAGAGGTCTCCACTTGCGATCTGATTGGCTGTAAGCGTAAGTTTGATCAAAGGTGATGAGATCAATTGTCCCAGGGCAATGCTGGCAAGCAGGGCGCCGATGAAAGTGATGGTTAGAATCACCAACGCGGTCTGAATCGCGGACCGGACCTGGTCGTTAGATTCCTGACGGGTGGCGGTAATGGCAGTTTGCATTTCAGCCACGGGTACCACCAAGCCGAGGCTGTAACCGGTTGATGGGATGGGGGCATATGAAATATATGTCTCCCGATCGTTTGCGGTGAATATTCCCAACCCTCGACCGCCAGCCACCATCCGGCTTGTAAAATTCTGCAATTCTGCAGAACCTCTCCCGCGGATCGAGTACTTGTAATAGTCCTCGCCTAACAATTGATCGGGCTCAATTTCAAACAGTTGAAGCCCGGCGGGTGGCATGTAAATCAACCGCCCGGCATTATCAACAACAAACGCGTATCCGGTTTCACCGACAGTGATGGAGGAAAGTTGTTCCGTGATGATGGATAGTTGAATATCGGCGGCGACGATCCCGTTGAAATCATTTCCATAATAAACCGGGGCTGCGACTGTTACGACCAGTCCGCCTCCGGCGGCATCCACATATGGGATTGCCCAGCGGACAAGGCGATTGGGATTAAACAAGGGTGTGGTGATTTTGTAGTAACTTCGATTTGTCGCATCGAAATCAGCCGGAAGCAGGGATGCCAGCTCGATGTTTGGGTAATATCGGACGACGCCGCGCGAATCAATTGCATAAATGGCGAGCAGGCTTGGATTTTCCGCGAGGTGATGCGGAACGATAAAATCAAGATATGCCGAGGTGTTCAATTCGCCGATTAACGTTTCGTCCACGGCTAATGTGGATGGAATGAATACAGAAGAAATATCTCCGGATGAATTTCCATATTGCCCGCCTGAAAGTTCAATCAATTTTTCGGAGGCATTCCAGTAACTTCCCGTCCCGAGGGTGTCTTGACGGTTGTGCAGTGAGCCACGGTATCCGGCAAGGTCTTCCACATTTTTGGCGAACCTGGCGAAGAATTCGTTTGCAGTGCTGGCTTCTTCTTCGGCGCGGTTAATAAGCTGTTCCTCTGCCCCGCGACGGACGCTGGTTTCAAGCCTTTCGGAGAGCAGATTAGTGATGACATTGATCTGGGAAACAGCAAAGTAGGAAACAATGCCGACTGCCACCCCGCCTGTAATGATGATGCCGAGCGTGATCTTGGTCTTCAGGCTGAAGCGCCTGTATTGTTGGATTAATATTAATAGGAGAGGTATGCCCAAGACTCCAGCCAAAAAGGGGGAGAACCTATCCATCTCCGGAAGGGTAATGCGGTTTATTCTCAATGCCATGTCTAGGGCAATAACCCCTGCGCTTAGCAGAATGGATGTAATTGTCACTAATGTCGTGTATCTTGGAGACATGGCGAACCCGGTTATGGCAGACGTCGCAAGGAGCAGCAAGAAGGCAGTAAGGAGTCCGCGCCCCTGAATGACAAAGATAAAGCTAGACGTTGAAATCAAGGCTAGCACAATATTGAACATCATTGCCATGTCTCTATGACCACGGCTAATAAGGACAATAGGAATGATATTCAGCAATAAGCATACCAGTAGGACCCCCGGCACAATATAAAGTTGAGGGAGGTTTTTGGTGACCCCAAAATAAATGAGAGGGAACGCACTTAACAGGGCAGAGACCATCAAAACGCCGGTAATGATATATGCGTTTCGGGTTCGCAGGATATCGTCTCGGGGGTTTTCAGGTTTCGACATTAAAGATTCCAGACGGGGATTACCCGCCGCCTCCGACCTCGACTGTAACCTGTGCGCCCGGAATGCGGGCTCCCAATTCCCGGACAGCCGTCCTTAGAATCTCTTCGACTTGTGTTCCAGAACTGATTCTCGAAGATATCTTACCGATTACGCGCTCTCTTTCTGCCGCTGCCATGCTCTCCTCCAACAGGCGCGCATTTTCAATGGACAGCGCAGCGCGTTCCATAATGGCTTGGACGATATCCATTTCATCTTCGGTCCATGCCCGATCTTTCATTCCTTTTATATTCACCACGCCCACGGTTTGTTCCCGCAACTTGACCGGAAGCGTCAATAGGACCGATCCTTCCCGATCCTTTGCCTGGTAAGCGTCTCCCGAACGCAACGCTTCATCCGCGCCCGGCAGCTCCAACGGTTCCAAAAGCAGGCTGCTCTTGAGGTTGCGGCGTTGAATGCCTGTAATGCCTTTTGATCTGGTGAAGCGCAGCCAACTCTCGCGGAACTCGCGGTTATAAACAGCTTGGGCTTCGTTCAAGACCCGCTTTTGGGCTTCGAACAAGCGCGAATTTTCGATGGCAATCGCTACCTGGTCTGCCAGAGTTGACAGGGCACGGACATCCTCCTGCGAAAATGCATTCGCATCCCGGCTTTGAGCATCCAGCACCCCAATAACCTCGTTGCCCTTGCGTAGCAAAGGTAGAGCCATTTCAGAACGGGTATCGGGCAGGTCTGGGTTGTTGAAATAGACGGCGTCGGCACCTGTGTCGAGTGCGATGCGGGGGAGACCTGTCCCTGCAACATAGCCTACAATGCCGGTCTGCCCAACCTGAAGCCTGTGGTTGCGTTGCAGCATCCGCTTTCCACCGGGGCTATTGGCTGCAATTAGAACGGCATATTCATTATTTGCGTCGAGTAAGAAGACGCCTGTATGATAGAAATTGAATTGTTCGCTGATCAACTCTGTGACCTGGTCGAGCAGGGCATTGAAATCCTGGGTTTGCGTGATTGCGCGGGAAATCCTGGCAATCGCTTCAAATTGACGTGCCCGCCTCTCGTTTCGCAAATTTGCGGCATCGAGTTCAGCGGTGCGCGCGGCGATAGTGCTTTCAAGAGCGTCTGTGAATTTTTGCAGTTCCCGATTCTTTTCCGTAAGCTCACCCCGGGTCGCCCTCAGGCTGGCGAGAATTTTGCTGACGCTGTCGGCGGATGCCTGGAGGAGGGCGCCAATGAAGAAGACGTACACCACGAGGGATGAAAAATAGGTGATCGGGTTTTGCGGAATCAATGGTTCGGGAAGCGCATCCTGTAACAACATGAATCCCAGTGCAATAATCGAATTGATGCCAGCAAATAAGTACGCGCCCCTGCCGCCAAGCAGGACGCCCGCAAGGACCGTGGTAAGAACAAGCGATGTGTAACTTGCGCCAACCACCCCGCCCGAAAGCAGGATGGAAAAGACCAGGATAATATTAAAGACAATAAGCAGGATTGTCGAAGCAAGGCGGATGTTTCCCCTGAACATCAGCCAGCGGGAGACAAATGCCGCCACCACAACCCCTGCTGTAAGAGAGGGCGAGAACATTTGACCCAACAGGAAAGGCGCAACGATCGTGTATATGGACCCAATCAGAATGACCGCCCAGAGAATTCTATTCAACAGGGTGGCGAGGCGTGTTTGTTCCTCATCCTCGAAAATGGGGGGAGCAAAGGTCTGTTGGAAAGAATTAATCATTGCGTTGCTCGTCCTGCCCGGGCGCGGGTTGGGCATCTATGAACTGGATGACAACCTCGGAACCCGCCAAGGTTCTTTCAATCTCTTCTGCCGCGGTTTCGAGAATATTTTCAATGCTGTATGCGGAGCCGATCCTGTTTGTCGCTTCGAAAATCGCCCTTTCTTTTTCAGCACGGCGGGCGCTTTCTGTAAGCAGGCGCGCATTTTCAAGCGTAAGTGCAGCCCGGTTTGCGGCTGCCTGGGCAATGGCAATTTCTTCCTGCCCCCAAATTTTGGAAGAGTCTTCGTGTTCCAGCCCGATTACGCCAACCGTCTGACCGAATACCGCCAGGGGTACCAGAAGAGTGTTCTTTTCGATCACGACCGGTTTGCCCTTCGCCAGCAGATTTGAAGTTTCTGCGGGGAGGTTTGACGGAATTGGGCGTACCTGTAAGCCGTCATATTCATACCCGGCTGCGCCTTCACTGGTCATTATAGAATTCCATGCTTCGCGGGTCTGCTTGCGGGTGGTTCTGGATAACTCCGTCAATGTATTTTCCAGGCGTTTGACCAACTGAGCATTTTCAATGGCTGCCGCAAGTTGGTCTGCAAGGATTTGCAGAGTCCGAATGTCGCTTTCTGTAAATGCTTTTCGGGTATTCGCCTGAATATCCAGGGCGCCGATGGTCACATTGTAACTGCGGAGCGGCAGGGCAATTTCGGAGCGTGTATCGGGCAGGTTGGGGTTTTGATAGTGTGTGGAATCGAGGTCTACATCCTGGGCGATATACGCCTGACCGGTGCGGGTCACGCTTCCGACCAGACCTGTTTCGCCAATCCTTAATTTGTAGTTTTGCCCGAGCATTTTTTCCGCTGCCACGCTGCTTGCGCCGCGCAAGACCGCATACTCTCCAATTTCGTCCACGAGGAAGATACCAACATGATAATAGCCGAGTCTTTCCCGAATGAGGGTTGCAGAAACATTCAAAAGCGTGTTTTGGTCGCGGATCGCGGATAGCTCACGGGTGACTTCGGCAATGGTTTGCAATTCATTGGCGAGCCGGGAGAGGTCTTTCGTGCGAATGGCGACATTCTCTTCGAGCGTTCCAATCGCATTTTTCAGGTTGCCGTACATCAGGTTGAAGGCGACCCCAAGATCTTCCAATTCGTCCCGCGTGCGGATGTCTAGAATATCTTCTGTATCCGTTGCGCCACCGGCAACCTTGTTGGCAAATTGACTGAGTTTTTGCAAGGGTTCGGTAATGGAACGGGTAAATACAAAAAGGAGCAAAGCAAATGAGGCAACGACGACAACAGTGTATCCGATCAGGGTATTTTGAAGGCTGGCGGTGCTGGCAGCCAGTTCGGCGCTTGGGTAGGCAAGCGCCAACGCCCAGCCAGTATCCAGACCGACGGGTGCATAAGCGACAAGCATCGTTTCGCCGCGTGGATCTGTCGCTTCGACAAAACCGCTTTTCCCGGCTCGCATTTCGCTAATAAGCTCGATCCACCCGTTGGTTTGTTCCTGGAAAGCCGCTAAAACCATTGAGTCAGACATGGTTTTATATTCGCCCCCGTTTGAGCCAATCCCAAGAATGATTCCGTTGGCGTCGATCAGGAAACCATATCCACCCTCTCCCACCTGGATTGAATTGACAATCTCCTGGGTTTGTGAAAATGCGAGGTCTGCCGTGGCAACGCCTTTGAAATTTCCATTCATGTCGAAGAACGGCGCGCTCCAGGTAACCATCCAGATGTCGCCGCCCCCGGCATCGAAATATGGCGGAGAAACGACCGTGGTAAGTTTTTCCTTTGGAAGGGTATACCATTTCAGGTTGAAGTAGTTGTATTCAGGCGTGCCGAGGTCTGAAAATGCGAGGGTATTATCTGGTTCGCGGTTGAAGTAGGGCGCGTAATAGATGGCATCTGGGTCGAACGTGTTTGGTTCGAAGGCAATGGTCGAGCCAAACACGTTTTCGTTTCGGCGCAGGGTGCTGCGCAACATTCGGAGCAGGTCTGCGTCTTGGAGGGTTTCCGATTCAGCGTATGCCGCCAGTTGGAGGGCGGCGGCGCGCGCAACCAGCAATTTGGATTCGATGATCTCGACCTTGTTTACAGTCTCTTTCGAGAGCGCTTCTTCAAGCGTTTCGACAAGTGACTGGCGTGAGAAGCGAATGCTCAGGAAGGTGTAAATGGTCAGGGCGAGGAAGGCAAGCGTGATAACTGCAGTGGGGAGTTTAACTCCGAGACTGACGAATCTCCTTTGCGTAGATTCCGGCTCGGGGGCAGAGAGGAGGCGGCTCTTTTCCGTCATGATATCCCTCCATTATCCTCTGGAACAGTCGCCCCGATTTGAATGAATGAACGCGAAGCGCCCAGTGCCAGACCAAGTTCCTGAACGGTGGTTCGCATAATCCGCTCGAAGTCTGTGGACGCGCCGATTTGGTTTGTCAGGTGAGAGATTGTCTCTTCCTGTACCGCGCGCCGGGTGGCATTTTCGAGCAGGCCAGCATTGTCTAGGGCGAGACCGGCACGATCGGATACGGACTGCACCAACAGGATTTCATCCTCGGTCCAGTTCCGGCTTTCATCACTTGATTCGATCTGGATGACGCCAATCACCTGTTCGCGCACCCGGACGGGGACAATTAATAATGCGCTATTGCCACGGGCTGTTTTGACCGCTGAGATTGTTTCTCCGGAACTCAGCGCCCTTTCAAGAAAGGGGCTGGGAGGCACGGTATTTTCGACGATGCTTCCATCGTTGTTGAAGGAGTAGCCCATCTGTGAGAGGCGGTTATCGAATGCGCGAAGGGGGCGCAGCAGTCCGTCGCGCCCAACCGTGTCGAGTTCCAATTTTTGGCGCAATATCAATGCAAGTTGATTGGCGATGGTGGATAATGTTCCCGCATCCTCTTCGTTGAAGGCTGATGACTGGGTGCTTTGCACGTCGAGAACGCCGATGGTATTGCTACCATACTTAATTGGGACGGCTAATTCGGAGCGGGTGCCGGGGAGGTGGGGGTTGTTGAAAAAGATGGCGTCTGCGCCGGTATCCAGCGCGATGCGTGAAATGCCGCTTTGCGAGACGTACCCTACGATTCCGGTTCCGCCAACCCTTAGCTGATGACCGAGTGCAAGCATTTCCTGCCCGCCTTTGCTGTTGGACGCTTTAAGGATTGCGAAGTCCCGGTTGGAATCGATCAGGAAAACGCCAACATGATAATAGCCAAGTTTCTCGCTGATGAGGCGGGCGGCGCGCATCAAAAGGTCATCAACCTTATCGCTGGGGTTGAGCAGGATTGACTGGGATATTTCTGCGGCGGCTTGAAGTTTTGCGCTTTTTGCCAGTAGTTGCCCGTTTGCAATTTGCAGTTCGCCGGTTCTTTGGCGTACCTGGAGTTCGAGTGTGCGATTTATAGATTCCAATTCAAGCCGGGAGCGTTCCTGTTCCTGGCGGATTTGAGT
>DAOTXI010000650.1:0-1523 GCA_034435475.1 Anaerolineales bacterium | reverse complement strand
TTTAACTCGCTCTTTAGTTATAAGGTTACAGGTTCAATGTTACAGGTTTTTAACCTTCAACCTTCGACCTTCGACCTTCAACCTTCAACCTTCGACCTTCAACTTCCAACCTTCCACCTTCGACCTTCAACCTTCAACTTTCTACTGATCCTAGCCGCCCACACCTTCTACAATACCTCCATCGTCATCCGCATTGTCGGCAACGCCATCTCACGGCTTGACCCAAAACTCGAAGCCTCTGCCCGTGTCCTCGGCGCGGATACCTTCCACGTCTGGAAAGATGTCATCCTCCCAATTCTTCGCCCATCCCTGCTCGCCGCCGCCTTGCTCGTCTTCATGTTCGACTTCACCAGTTTCGGCGTTATCCTTCTGCTCGGCGGATCGCAATTCGCCACCCTCGAAGTGGAAATCTACATTCGTGCCCTGCAACTGCCCAACCTGAATCTCGCCGCGCTATTATCCGTCATCCAACTCATCTTCACACTCATGTTCTCCATCCTCTATTCGCGGGCAATCAACCAAGTAAGTACCCAAACCGCCCCACGTTTCTCCACCGTTCGCCCGCCTAAAACAATTCGTGAACGTATTTTTGTCTTTACGCTTTACACATTACTCATTACGTTTTTCGCACTTCCTCTCATCTCTCTCCCCATCTGCTCCCTCACCCGTCTCGAAGCCGACCGCGGACAACGTGCTGAAGTCCAATACGGCTTCACCACCGACTACTACGAAGAACTCTTCATCAACCGACGCGGCTCTTTATTCTACGTCCCGCCTGTGCAAGCCGCCGTTAACTCGCTGGGTTTTGCAGGCATCACCGTGATACTCTCACTTGCTCTTGGTTATCCCGCCGCCTATGCCCTTGCCAAACCGACTCGTCTCGAAAAATTTCTCGATCCCTTCCTCATGCTGCCACTCGGCGCCTCTGCCGTGATGATGGGACTCGGCTTCGTCCTCTCGTTTGGTCGCCTCATCGCTTCCCCGTTTTTCATTCCCATCGCGCACACGCTCATTGCATTGCCATTCGTGATTCGCACATTGCAACCCGCGCTTGCTTCCATTCCCGAAAGACTTCGCCAAGCCGCATCTACTCTCGGTGCATCCCCTCTGCGCGTTTGGCAAACTGTTGACTTTCCCATCCTCTCACGCGCCACACTCAGCGCTGCCACCTTCGCCTTCACCGTCTCGCTCGGCGAATTCGGCGCGACCTTGCTCATCACCCGCCCCGAATACCCCACCATCCCCATCGCCATCTCGCGCTTCCTCTCGCAGCCCGGCGGTCTCAACTACGGTCAAGCCGTGGCGATGGCAACCGTCCTCATGTTGCTCACCACGCTCAGCATTTTGCTCATCGAAAAATTGCGCTTCAACAACGCCGGAGAACTCTAATGCTCGAACTTTGCAATGTCGTCAAATCCTACGAAGGCAAGCCGCTTTTGCGCGACATCTCCTTCACCGTCGCCGAGGGCGAGACCATCTGTTTGCTTGGGGCATCGGGCAGTGGCAAGAGCACTATTTTGAGG
>DAOTXI010000649.1:0-1926 GCA_034435475.1 Anaerolineales bacterium | reverse complement strand
AGATCATATAACGCCTTACTCGCATGACTGGGCAGATCATGGATCAAATCCTGGCTATTTGGAATGACATGCAAGCGCTTGGGCGGAAGTTGCTGTTCCACTGCTCCCACCGTTGCAAGGTATCCCCTTAGGGTATTGTCTGGGTCATCCCTCCGTCTTTTGCTTGACAACTGGCAATTTTAGAACAACAATGGACATGACGAACTCCTTGGCGATTGGTCTTGATCACCAATATCTTACAAGCAGTTCGTCTCTCTTGCCTGAAGCCCACCATCTTTGTTGCTGTCAGTTTTTTCTGTTTTACCTGAATATTTGGAAAGGAAAGAGATGGTCAAATTTCAGGTCTCAGCGAAGATGCCCATCGCCGAGTCTCTATGGCATCCAGTTCGTTCTTGTCTGCGCGAAGCGTCCGTGACAAAGTCCGCTGAGTGCCTACCCCGCCCATTTGGAAAACGACTTTGAAAACAGGGTAAAATACGATCATGAGATTCGAGTGGAATCCTGCCAAAGCCGAACCGTTTTGCCGCGCGGATGAGGGATGAGCTGTTGATTGTCATGATCGAACCAGATGTTGCCAAGATTTTCACCTCAGCAGAACAGGTGAACAAGGCGTTACGCGCTTTGATCTCTGCCATACCCGAAAAGAAAGTGGCGGCTGGCAAATAAACATAAAGAGCGACTCGCAGGGAGTTGCTCTTTTCATTTCTCAATCATCTCATTTATCTTCCCCACCACCGCGGACAAGTCCCGCACGACCTCATCATTCCGAAACCTGAGCACCCTCAATCCCAACGCGGGCAACACCTTCTCCCGCCGTTCATCTTCTTCTTTCTGCAAGTCGTGGATATCGCCATCCGCTTCAATAACCAGCGCTGAAGGGATGAAGTTATAAAAACACTGCGCTCGATACTTTAAACTTCTCTGCAAGGAATCGGACTTGCCGAACATTCAACTCACGCTTGCCATTCAATATCTCTGAAACCACACCCTGTGACCCAACCTCTGGCAGATCAGACTGTGTCAAACCATGCTCATCCATGAGAAAGCGCAATACTTCAGCACCAGTAGCATCAGGGATCGGATAATGCTCTTCTTCATAGATTTCAATCAGCGTTCCGAGTGTATCCAGCAACCCATAAAGCGGATGTTTCTCGTTATCCCCGATTTCATCCAGCAATTCATTGAGATGTTTGACAGCCGCGTTGTATTCGCGCTCGTTGCGAATGGACAGCAACGGAGCGATATTTGCCCAGTGGACTTCAAGTTCTTTCGTTGCGAGTGTCATTTTTCCAATCTCCTCGGTCATATTCTGCATGGGTCAGAACATTACGGACGTACACTTTGCCGCGATTGAAATGAATGGATGTGATCAACCTGTATTTATTGCCGCCGATGTTGAAGATGACCCAATGGTCAAATTTATCGGCAGACGGGAAGACCTGTCGCAATTCGGCAAAGGAGTGAAATTCGCTCTTTTGCACGATCTTGAACCAACGCTGTAACGCCATTCGGCTGTCGGGGTGTTTTTCCCAAAACTGAATGAGCGTTTTGCGGGTGATGATGCGCATGGATTATCTTATATCTCAATTTGAGATATTTGACAAGGGCGAACTTCTCACTTTTCAACTGCTTCCCTGATCTTCCCCACCACTGCGGACAAGTCCCTCGCAACTTCATCATTCCTGAATCGGACAATCCTCAACCCCAACTCACTCAAGACCTTTTCTCGTATGGCATCTTCTTCCTGTTGTAGATCGTGAATGTTGCCATCCACTTCAATAACCAGCGCGGACTTGTGACAGTAAAAGTCAACGATAAACCCCGCAATGACCTGCTGTCTCCGAAAGTGGACTCCCAGTTTATTCGCCCGAAGTTCTTGCCACAAGATTTTTTCGGCGGGGGTCATTTCGCGGCGGAGTTCACGGG
>DAOTXI010000648.1:0-3953 GCA_034435475.1 Anaerolineales bacterium | reverse complement strand
GTCTTGTTCAGCCATTCGACCCCGACGATATGCACGAATGGGACCAGCATCATATAGAGTGTCGTCGAGTAAATATCGTTGGATAATGCCCTCAAAAAATCCTGGGCAGACTTAATGTCCGGGCGCGAAATGATGAAGGCGAGCGTCAGGGGAATGACCGCGGATAACAGCCACAACATCACCGGGGAAAGGTACTCGTCAAAACGCTCATCGGGCTTTTTCTCCCACTCTTCTTCGATGTATTTCATCGCCCAACGTGGACGGAATGTCGCGCGAATCAGAGTCTTGGGCAGGAGCAGCAGCCAGACCATCACTTCATAGACGGCATCTTCGACCGATTTGAAAAGTTTAGCGAAATCCATGGGTCACCTTCGGCTATGTAGTTTGATATCTACACCCCGGATGCGCCTCGTGGTTACGGAATTAGAGTCGGGGATCGGTTTTGCATATACTTGGCGCGGTCATTAATTGCGGTTTTCTTTTTAACGCAAAGTCGCCAGGTCGTAAAGATTCAAAGGGTTTTCCTTCGCGCCTCTGCGCCTTTGCGTTAAGAACTCGAATTGGAAAAAGCACAATTTGTTCCCGTGTTCAGTATATTATGCCGTGACCGCCATGTTTTTTATGTGGCAAAATCCTCCTTTCGGGAGTAATATTTTGCCTGTATTGGAGGCTTTCATGCGAGATTTGACCCAAGAGATTGTCGAACTCATCCGGCGCACATCCAGTTCCCTGCCGCCGGATGTCGAAAAACGACTGCGCGAATCGATAGAGAGGGAAGAACCCGGTTCGGCGGCGCGCGGCGCGTTGGAGACCATCATGAAGAATATCGAACTCTCCCGCGCCAACTCCACGCCCATCTGCCAGGATACGGGCACTCCGATATTTCAGGTGCATTATCCTGTCGGCTGGTCCACCATTCAGTTGAAGAAGCAGATCCGCGCCGCGATGGAGGAGGCGACGAAGAAATCCTTCATGCGCCCCAACGCAGTGGATGCGATCTATGATAAGAATACCGGCAACAACCTCGGCGGCGATGATTTCCCGTACATCCATTTTGAAGAGACCGAAGGCGAAGACCTCGTCGTCGAGTTGATGCTCAAGGGCGGCGGATGCGAGAACGTCGGGCGCCAATACTCCCTGCCGGATAATTCCCTCGGCGCAGGGCGCGACCTGGCGGGAGTCCGCAAGGTGGTGTTGGATGCGGTGCAGAAAGCCCAGGGTCAGGGATGCGCTCCCGGCATTTTGGGAGTCTCCATTGGCGGCGACCGCGGCTCTTCCTACATCAAGTCCAAGGAAGTGTTGTTTAGCGAAATGGGCACGCGCAACAAAGACCCCAAACTTGCCGAACTGGAAGAGCGACTGACGAAGGAATCCAATGAGATGGGCATCGGTCCGATGGGATTCGGCGGCAAGACCACCGTGCTCGATACGAAGATCACCGGTCTAAGCCGACTGCCCGCTTCCTACTTCGTGTCCGTCTCTTACATGTGCTGGGCATACCGCCGCCGCAAAATGACGGTGAAGGGCGAAGAAGTGATTTACGATTGACGATTTGCGATTTCCGATTTTACGGATTACGCATTTCGTATCTGTGATGCGTAATCCGTAAGGAGCTTACTTATGAAATCCCTCACCACTCCCATCAGCGACGAAGCCATCCGCGATCTCAAGGTCGGCGATTCTGTGGCGCTTACCGGCATGATGGTCACCGGGCGCGACGCCGCGCATAAATGGATGATCGAAACCTTCATCAAGAAGACCCGTCCGCAACAGGGCGATGATATGCAAGTCTATGAAGAATTGAAGAAATTGTTGAACGGCTCGGTCATCTACCACTGCGGACCGGTCGTTACAGGACTCGACACAAAGGAGTATAAATTCATCGCGGCCGGACCCACCACTTCCATCCGTGAAGAGCCGTATCAAGCCGATGTGATGAAACACTTCAACGTCCGGGGGGTCATCGGCAAGGGCGGAATGGGCGCAAAGACCTTGAAGGGCTGTCAGGAAACGCCGGGGGTGTACTTCCATGCGATTGGAGGAGCCGCTTCCTTCCTCGCCCAAACGGTGACCAAAGTCCATGGCGTGTTCAAGCTGGAATTTGGAGTCCCTGAGGCGATGTGGGTCATCGAAGTGAAAGAGTTTCCGGTCGTGGTCACAATGGATTCGCATGGCGGCAGTCAACACGCGGTTGTGGACGAGGCGTCTAAAAAAGTATTGGAGGATTTGTTGGCGCGTTAATCCCGGTATCGGGCATGGTTGAGGGATATAATTCGCGGCATGGTCGAGTGGTTTCGCCGCCTGATACAGCCTTCCATATTCGAAGATGAAGAAAAGACCCGCGCCGCCCGGGTCTTGAACCTTTTCGGGTGGGTTACGTTTGTGACGGTCGCCGGGCTTGCCCTGTCGCGGCTCGTCATGGGGGAATGGTTGAGCGAATCTTCGAAGATTTTCTTTCCCGCCATACTTGTAATGATCCTGCTCATGCAGTACCTGATCCGGCAGGGATATGTGCGTTTTGCCGGGTGGCTGGTCATCATCGCAATGGGCGCAGCCATGACCTTTCAGGCAGCGTACTCCGACGGACTGAGGGATATCACCATCCTCGCCTTCTCGACCCTCGTCCTGCTTGCGGCGTTACTTCTGGGCTGGCGGGTGGGACTGCTCGCCGGGACGGTAAGCGTGGGCGTCATCTGGTTTTTTGCGTTTCAGGAACAGGCGGGCGTCCGGCATTTCACCGTTGACCCACCCTTCAGCTACGCCCGCGACCTGACAGCCGTCTTCATTATTTCCAGCGTCCTGACCTACGTCCTGATCCAGAGTCTGAATCGTTCGCTTTCGAATGCGAATCTTGAATTGCGCGAACGCCTGCGGGCGGAGGAAAAACTTCAACTGCAAGCCCGATACCTGACCGCGCTTCACGAAACGACCTTCGGCTTGCTCAACCGTCTCGAACTGAAGCCTCTGCTGGAGTCGATCCTTGCCCGCACATCTGAATTGCTCGAAACTCCTCATGTCGGCATTGATTTTGTCCTGCCGGATGGTTCCGCCCTGCGACAGGAAATGGGGAATGGCGCATACGCGGGCTGGAATGGCACGCTCACAAAAAAAGGAGTCGGCGTGACCGGCAAGGTCTGGGAACGTGGGGAGACCATCCTTGTAAACGATTATGAAAACTGGGAGGGCAGGAATCCCGAGACGGTCGGGTACGGGTTTTGCTCGGTCGCTGGCGCGCCGCTGAAAACAGGCAATGAAATTCTGGGCGTTTTACTGGTCGCCACCATGGAACAAGGGGTTCGCATTTCCAGCGACAAAATGCTTCTGCTCGAACGGCTTGCAGCGCTCGCCTCCCTTGCCATTGATAACGCCCGCCTGTATGAAGAAGCCAAACGGGAGGTTCAAGAGCGCAGGACCGTCGAGCTGGATTTACGAGCCAGCGAGGAGCGCTTTCGCAAAGTGTTCAATAACAGCCAGATCGCCATCACCATTGTCACGCTCGATGATGGGACTTTCCTCGAAGCGAACGATGCCTTCTGGAGGATTTCCGGGTTGAAACCGGACAAGGCCCTGGGGCGCACATCTCTCGAAATGGGCACCTGGGATCAACCGGAAGAACGAGCTGCTTTTGTAAAAGAACTTCTCGAAAACGGTTCCTTGCAGGATGTCGAAGTCAGGTTCTCCGGTGGGGAGACAGAAAAGACCGCTCTCGGATATTACGAGTTAATAGACATCCGCGACCGGCGCTGCATCCTGTGCATGTTCTACGACATCTCGGACAAGCGGCAGGTGGAACGCGCCCTCCGGGAGAGCGAAGAACGTTTCCGCACGGTGTTCCATGCCAGCCCGGTGGCAATCGGCATTACCTCGTTGGAGGAGGGACGCCTGCTCGACGCCAACCAGGCGTATTGGAATCTCACCGGGTACAAGCCCAACTCGTCGCTGGGCAGGCTGGT
>DAOTXI010000647.1:0-2452 GCA_034435475.1 Anaerolineales bacterium | reverse complement strand
GGAACATGAGAATATAGGCAGTCAACCCGCGTTTCATCTCGCTGTATTCATTCGGGCTGAACAGGTCGGGTCGTTTCATTCCGACAAATTCCACGATCTCTTCATAGCCGGGCAACTGCGGAGCGATGGAAAGCCTCACATCTTCATCCCGGTTGTGAAGTTTGAGCGCATATCCGCGCCCCGAAACGCGGGCGATCTCCGTCCAGCGCAGGCTTTTCGTGCCAAACATTTTTTGCACGTTGATCTCTTCCTCCGAGACAGTGACCGTTGCAAACTGTTCCACGAACGCGAAAACCAGCAACAGCATGATGATCGCAACCAGCGGCAGGATGAACGAAACGCCCTGTATCCCAACCCCAAAAATGATGCCGCCGAACAGCAGGGCGAAAAACACCAGAAGCACAACAAAAACCATCGGAGACGATTTATAAACGCGGGGTTCCTTCATACAAGTTCCTTTTCATCGAGATAAAGACCTGCGTAAATATACAACAGAAAAGGCAGAATTGGTATCTCAAGACAAGGCGTTGAACTCCGTCTCTCCCACTCCCTTTCCCGCCATAACCCCTGTATAATTGACCCATGTCCATGAACGACGAACCGCTTCTTCCGTCCCAGCCTTCGGGAGAAGAATTACCTAAACCCCAGCCGCCTTTACCGCGCAGACGCCGCGCCACACGCCGGTCACACATTCCCACCGATGCCGAAGGGCAGGCGGAGTTGATCGCATCGCTGGCGCGCCGGGCATATCCATCGTGGGAGTTGTTCATCTACTCGCTATTATGCGGGGCGATCATCGGACTGGGATACTTCCTCGATTCACAAGCCGTCCTACTGTTCGGGATATTGGTCGCGCCGCTCATGACCCCCTGGGTGGGCTTCCTGCTCGCCCTGCTCACCGGCTCGGTGCGTTTCATGTTCGAAACGCTCATGGCATTGTTCATCAGCATCGTCTTCGTCTTCCTTGGAGGTTTGCTGACCGGGTTCGCGGCTCTGCCCTTCATGCCCAAAACCTTCGATAACGTCTATCTCCATTCGCGGCTTTGGATCCCCGAACTGATCATCTTCGCCATCGGCGCGGTCACCCTCGTCATTTCGTTTGCGCGTTCCGAAGACCGTCCCTTCCTGCCAAGCGTCATCGTCGCATACGCCTTCTTCCTGCCCATCAGCGCCGCCGCCTTCGGACTCAGCGCGGGACTGCCCGATGTTTTATATCAGGGCTTGCTGGTCTTCGCCGCCCACTTCGCCCTCACCGGCATCCTCGGACTCATCACTTTATTCATACTTCGATTGCGCCCCTCTGTTGGTGGATTCATCCTGAGCGGACTCTCGCTCGTCGTCTTCGGCGGAGTCTTCGTTTTCCTTGCCGCATCAGGCTCCCCGTCCAGAAATGAAGCGGAGATTCCCCAATCCACACCGACAAATCAGATTCAGGCGGCTCCCTCCCCCAGCCCGAGCCTGACTCTTCCCCCCAATCCGAATCCAACAGTGACAAAGCAATCCGCCACACGCACGCCGACAGCGGACCAATTGACCGCTGAAGACATCACGCCCAGCCCCGTGCCGTTGACGTTGGAGATCACCCTGCCGCCGACTGAAACGCCAACCATCACGCTTACCATCCAACCGACGCCAACCTATGGGCGGGTTGCGGCAAGCGAAGGCGGCGGCGCGAACCTGCGCGACGAACCGGGAGGCAATTACGTCATGACCCTGCTGAATGGGACCATCGTTGAGACCTACTCTGAATTCCAGATCGTGAACGGAAGCACCTGGGTGAAGGTGTATGCGCTCATCAACGGACAGCGCATCGAAGGCTGGCTGTTGGAGTCGGTCATCACCTACGCCACACCCGCCCCGAATTTCAGCCCATCATCCACACCAACAGTAACTCCTAATCCATAATCGCGTAATCGGCGTTCTCCAACGCCGATTATCGAACCCGCGCGTTTGAGAACGCACTCTACTCTACTTCCAAGGAGCAATCATGCCCATTCACTTCGGCACCGACGGCTGGAGAGCCGTCATCTCGGATAGTTTTACCTTCGGCAACCTGCGCATGGTTTCGCAAGCCATCGCCGACGCCGTCGCTTCGGATCATTGGGATAAATCTGACTCGGTAGACGCGAAGAAGATCGTCGTCGGCTACGATACGCGCTTTCTCTCCGACCGCTTTGCAGGCGAAGTGGCGCGCGTGCTCGCCGCAAACGGATTCACCGTCCTGCTGGCGCAATCCGATTCACCAACGCCCGCCATTTCGTATGCGGTCAAGAACAACAACGCCATTGCAGGCGTAATGATCACCGCCTCGCATAATGCGCCGCGTTATAACGGCGTGAAGGTGAAGGGCGCGTTCGGCGGTTCGGCATTGCCCGAACAATGCCGCCGCGTCGAAGTGTATATCAACGACAACGAACAGCAGGCGCGCGGACCCAACCTGATGGATTTCGTC
>DAOTXI010000646.1:0-3552 GCA_034435475.1 Anaerolineales bacterium | reverse complement strand
GCATTATATCGTGGCAGGGACAAATCTCCTAACAAAAATGGTTAAAGCTCCTTACGCGATTATTCCGTAGGGGCAACCCGTCCAGGCGTTACAGCGTATTTTTCCACACGGGGAGGGTCGCCCCGGCGGCAGGGCGACCCGTCCTTGCGCAATAAGGTCCTCAAGGATGCGGTTGGGTCGCCCCTACTGCCTAGCGTCAGCGGTCAAGATCAGGTTTCCGTTGGAGCCGCAGCGAAGTATAATTGGAACAAATGAACAGTATGGCACAGGCTTAATCAATGGGCGCGACATTCAAGAACGGTATAGACGCGTTGAACGCAGGCAACAGGGAAGAAGCCCGCAGGATTTTCCACGCCTATGTCAGCCGTCATCCTGAAAATGAAAACGGGTGGATATGGATGTACCACGCCGCGCGAAACGATCACGAGCGCATTCAATGCCTGGAAAAGATTCTCCAGATCGCTCCCTCGAACCTGCGGGCACAACGATTGCTGAAAAGCCTGAAACGACCGCCCCTGCTATCCTCCCTTGCCGCGCCGGGAATTCAAATTTTTGGCGTGGTCGGGATCATCATTGTATTTTCCGTATTCCTGGTCTCATCCGTGCTTGCCGCGCCCTTGGTGTTTCAGGCAGAGGAACCACCGGAAGCGGCGCAGCTGGGTTCTCCCGTCAGCGAGAATCCCCCGCTCATCGTCCCGACGTATACAGCCACTCTGGCGTTATCCGCGCCGGGGATTGGTTTCTCCCCCGCCACATCCACGCCCATCCCAACTTTCACTGCGATCGCCGCCGCCTCATCACCTACGCCCACAATCCAGCCCACCGCCACCATCTACGTTGACCCTGCTTCGAAGATCGCCCCCGAAGATTGGCGCGACTGGCCCATCGTGCCGAGCCTTTCGCCGCGCGCGAAACAAATCCTCGCCTCGGCAGAATTGAATCCAAACCTCGACCTGCATACGTTCAGCAAAGTCGGCGACTGCCAGATGACCTCGGGGACTTTCCTTGCAGGCTATGTGGACGGCACATACAAAATCCCCGAAGGCTCGGCAGAGACCATTGAATGGTTCGCAGACAGTATGACCGCCGACAATATCACAGCCGTCAACGGATATGGCATCAATACCGTGCTCGACCCGGCATATGCTTTGAAGAAAGGCAACAATCAATGCCTCGCCGGTGAAACGCCCCTGGACTGCGAACTCCGCACGCGTAAACCCGCCATCGTCATGATCGGCATGGGCACGAACTGGATTCCCCATGCAGAGGAAAGTTTCGAGAGGCATCTCAGAAACGTTGTGGAGACCGTATTGAAGACCGGGGCGCTGCCCATCCTCGCCACAAAAGCGGATAATGTGGAAGGCGATTGGAAATTAAATCAGGCAATCGCGCAAGTTGCGTACGATTACGACCTGCCGCTGGTCAACGTCTGGCTATCGGTTCAGGATTTGCCCGGGCGCGGAATCGAAAGACGCATCTATCTCACCGGCGACGGCTGGATGCGCCGCAACGCCGCCTGGCTTGCCGCGCTGGAAACCGTCCACGCCCATTTGAAGAAGTAAGAAACCAACGACCTTATCGAAAGAAGACGCTCACGATTCATGCCGACTTCAAGAAAACTTCAAGGATTGTTCCTCGTCCTCTTTCTGATAACCGCCTGCCAAACCTCCCCTTCCACAGAAACGGTTCAGGATTCCCCCCCGCAGGAAGCGACAGTCCCCGAAGCGACATCTACGCCGTCGCCGCCTCCCTCTGCCACGGCGGGACTCGCATCCCCCACCCCCAATTATTAGCCCACGCCCGATACGCGTCTCACCTCCCACTATTGGCGGGAATGGCCTGTCGTGCCAACGCTTTCAGCGTATGCCCAAACCATCCTCGCCAATGCGCTGCTGGGAGGTGAGCTCGATCCGCATACCTTCAGCAAGGTCGGCGATTGCCAGATGACATCGGATACCTTCCTCGGCGGTTACGCCCTGGGGAAGTATCCCATCCCTGATGGATATGAAGCGACCGTCGAATGGTTCTCCATCAGCATGACCTCTGAAAGCGTCACCGCCGAAAAGGGATTGGGCATCAGTTCGGTTTTGAATCCGATGTTCGGGTTTGGCGCGGGCTACAAACAATGCAAGCGGAACGAATCCCCCATAGACTGCGAACTGCGCACAAAAAAACCGGTCGTCGTGCTGATTGGCATGGGCACAAATTGGATTCCCAACGCGGAAGTTAAATTCGATCAATACCTGCGCGAGGTCGTTGACACTGCCATCAACGCCGGGGCGCTGCCCATCCTTGCCACGAAGGCGGATAATGTCGAAGAAGACTGGATGCTCAATGAGACCATCGTCCAGGTCGCGTATGAATACGACCTGCCGCTCGTCAACGTCTGGAGATCGGTCCAAGATCTGCCCGGGCGCGGCATTGAGCGCAAAATTTACCTCACCCCCGACGGCTGGCTCCGCCGCAACGAAGCCTGGCTGAAAACTTTAAGTCTCGTCCAAGCGGAATTGAACAAGTAACAAATAAGAAACAACTCCTGATAAAACAGGAGTTGTTTCTTCAATAATTCACCTTACGCGATGTCATTCTGAGCGAAGCGACAAATGCACCGCGCTGCGGATGCAGTGCCGGCGAGAATCCCTGCGACTGTCTAAGAGACCCTTCGCTATCGCTCAGGGTGACATGGAAAAGGATAAACTGCGTAAGGTGAGTCAATAATTTATTTCGCCAGAATCTTATTCCAATCCATCAGCGCCTTGACGTTCTCCAGCGGAACCTGCCCTTCGGGAGCATAGCCGACAAAGGATCGGTTGTAATTATCCTCCGCGCCGTCGTCGAGATTCCAGCGTAGGGAATTGCGGAACACGCCGAGGCAGGAGGTGCCGCGGAAGTCATCGGGCAACGACGTTTCAAAGGTATAAACATACGTCCCATCGGCGGTATCCACCACTTCGATGGCGGTCGCTTCGTGGATCCACCTCAGCCACTGGGTCTGGGTGGATTTTTTCTTGTCCGCATCCACAACCGTGCGCGAGCGGGTCATGCCGCCGCCTTTATAATCCCACGGGGCGGCTGGAGCGGGCGCGTTCTTCCCGGCTTTGGGCTGGGCGCGTTTACCGAGAAATTCACCGGGCACCAATCCCACGCCGTTCGAATCCTGGGTCGGCTTCGGGATCTGCCACTGACTTGGCTCGCTGTTGACATATCTCAGCCAAAAGATGCTCGCGCCCTGTGTGTAATTCTCCGCGCCGGTGGGATGGATGAAATAACACCCAGCCGTTTTTTCCGCGGCAAGTTTTACATAACGCGCCGCATTATCGGTCAGACCGCCGGGAGGCAAATGCCCGCGGATGTGCTGGGCGTGCTCCGCCGTTTCATTGCACACGGCGCGGGTCACGATCAATTCCTGCGAACGCCCGTGTTCGGGTCTCCACATGCCGATATTGTCGGATGCCCATTTGCTGAAGATCGGATACAGGCTCGTATCGGCAAAGCGGATTTTGTCCTCGTCGGGGGTAAATATCTCCCAACCATCGGCAGTGGCATGATTGG
>DAOTXI010000645.1:0-3452 GCA_034435475.1 Anaerolineales bacterium | reverse complement strand
GATTTGATCTTCGCCGCCTTGCTCGGTCCGGACCCGACGACTCGACCACATCAGGATAGATCGTCCCTTGCACCAGAAACCTGGGCTGACCGACGTTCTTCGCCTCGCGCTCAAAGATGCGGATGAATTTCTCTCCCACAATTTTTCGTTTGGCTTCTGGTTCGGTCACTCCCTTCAACGCGCCGAGAAAATCGTCGGCGGCATCCACAGTGATGAGTTCCGCGCCCAAGCCCTCCCGAAATGCCGAGGCGACCTGAGTCCCTTCGTTGGCGCGTAACAGTCCCGTATCCACAAAAACACAGACGAGTTGGTCGCCGATGGCTTTATGCACCAACGCCGCCGCCACCGAAGAATCGACCCCGCCCGAAACTGCGGCTAAAACTCTTTCGCCTCCAACTTGTTTGCGAATTTTTTCGACGGCATCGTCAATGATGTTTGCAGGGGTCCAATCGGGCGTCGCGCCGCAAATATCAACTGCAAAGTGCTTGAGCAATTCGCTTCCGTTCGGGGTGTGATGCACTTCCGGGTGAAATTGCACGCCGAAGTATTTGCGTTTCATGTCGCCCATGGCCGCGAAGGGACTATTTCCGCTTTTGGCTAAGGCAATAAATCCTTCCGGTAATTGAGTCACTTTGTCGCCGTGTGACATCCAGACTTTGGAGAGAGCAGAGAGTAGAGGATTAGAGATTAGAGATTCGATCTCTGCATGACCATACTCGCGCTGGACAGACGGGTCCACCTTGCCGCCAAGGGCGTGGGTGAGGGCTTGCATCCCATAGCAGATGCCGAGGATGGGAAGTCCGCTTTCGAGGATGAATTGTTGAATGAAGGGCGCGTTCTCTTCATAGACGGATTTGGGTCCGCCGGACAAGATAAATCCCTTCGGTTTGATCGAAAGGATTTTTTCCTGAGAAGCATCCCATGGGAATAACTCGCAATACACCTGCGCTTCACGAACACGCCTTGCAATGATTTGGGCGTACTGGGAACCGAAATCCAGTATTGCTATTGATTGGGTCATGGGTCTTTCCTGTGTTGAAGGTTGAAAGTTGCAGGTTGAAGGTTTTTATGACTTTTGACCTGCAACCTTGTACCTTCAACCCATTAGATGTCTGAGACCAGATGAAAATGCAAATGCGGGAAATCCTGATACTCTCCGCCGTTGACGATGAGCCGGTAGGCTTTGAGATCGTTTTCCTTCACGAGGCTTTGGACGGTGGAATACAAATCCGTGAGAAAAGCGGTATCGCTGGGGTCGAGGTCTGCCAGTGTTTGGACTTGTCTCATTGGGACGATGATGAGATGAAACTTGTAACTTGGTGAAGGATGCTGAAACGCGATCAGGTTCGGGGTTTCGCGCAGGCGTTTAACGGGGATGGCGAAGCTCATGTGGGTGAAGAGAAAGCCGATTAGGTAGACGATAAACCGAAGGTGGAGAAGTTTCCGAAGCATGGTTTTTTACGGATTACGTATCACGTATTGCGTAATCCGTAATGCGTAAAGATCAATCAACAAAGGTGATCTTCCCCACATCCAGCGACTTGATGCACGCGATCGATTCAATTGGCACGCCCAACGATGACAGCGCATCCCGCCCGCCTTCGAATATTTTTTCGATCAATGCGCCGATGCCGACGATTTTCGAGCCGGATGCTTCTGCCAGACGCGCAAGCCCGAGGATGGTCTGCCCGCTGGCGAGGAAGTCGTCAATGATGAGGACTTTCTCGTCGTTGGCGAGATATTCCGGCGAGACGATCAGCTCGACCATGCGTCCTTTCGTGTGCGACGGCGCAAGGGTGAGATAGACCTGGTCTGGCATGGTGATGGGTTTGGTCTTGCGGGCGTAGACGACGGGCAAATTCATGTGGATGGCGGTGGTGAGAGCCGGGGCGATGCCGGAAATCTCCGCCGTGAGAATCTTCGTCGCGCCGACGTTCGCAAAGCGTTTGGCAAATTCCCGCCCGCATTCATCCATAAGGATGGGGTCGACTTGATGATTGACAAAACTATCTACTTTAAGAATTCCACCGCCGAGAATTTTCCCCTCTTTCAAAATTCGTTCTTGTAATGCGTTCATTTAGCCTCCGATTGTCTGGACAGATTTATGGAATGATTTTACAACCGGAATGGGAAAGTGGAAAGCCTGCACTGAGCCTAGCCGAAGTGAGGAAAGAAGGTTGTAGTTATATCTCCATCTTTAACTTGCCACCATGGTTCTGTTGATGATATTGTAAAGTTCCATGTAGAACTTGAAATAGATGGGAAATAATCGTCCCCACAACTACCTCTTTGCGTGCATTGAGCAAGGCTATTGTATGGAGTATTTGACACATAAAGCGCAGGTGTACCACAGTTTAAAACTGTGCCTCCATCACATGTTGGAAATTGATAGCCACCACCGCCCCCTCCACCCCCACCCGGCGTCTGCCCCTCATAGTAACAAATACTATCACTTACATAACCACCATCGCACACTGGGTTACATAAAGAATTACACGATCCAGGTCCACTATATGCACACGAAACTCGTTCACCATTTGGACCTGTTCCATCAACACAACATGTTACTCCACCATTTACGCACTGTTGAGCAGATACCTGTTTTGGAAAAAAATAAATTATAACGATTAATAATAAAATGAATAATTTTTTCACTATGCTATTAACAATAGTCTAAATTTATTTATTTTTCAAGAAGCCAGCTATAATTTTACGCCACCATGAGTTGCTGGATTTGGAAGGTTTGGTGTATAAGTAGACATTTGGATCTGAAACTGGCCTGTCATTAAACGGTAATGCTAGTTTGTTACCTGTACCAAAACTTTCGAGAAATATATGAAAACTTATAGATTCAATCAATTCTTTGGTCAGGTTAGGATAATCAGTATATCTTGCGATTGCAGCTTCCAATGATCCAGGTTCGTGTGCTAGTAATATAAAAACTTGTCCGTTATTAGCAGAAATATTACCACTTATACTAACAAAATCTCCGTTTATGTATCCACCCTCCACTACTATAAATCCTTCTGGCCGTGTAGCGGCATTAATTGATTTATGAACAATTGGCAAATTCATATCTACTCCTTCTAGTGTTGTTTGATTTAATGGGTTAAAAATATCATATATACCTCCGGATTCAGTCAAGAAAGCTTTTATAAAAGCTTTTCTTTTTTCAACATCAGGTGTTTGGGTAGCAACTATTTCAAGACCATATTTTTCTTTGACAATATTAGTTATTGCTTTGTTCCATGGTGTTTTCTTAAGACTGTTTGGCAAAAGAGATAAAAAGTTTTCATAAATTGCTTGTTCGTCAGCTTGTGCGTGATTTAGTTCAAAGTTTACATTTGCCAAACTTTCTTCATATGTAACCCACCCTGCTTCTGCTGGTGGTGTATATTTTCTAGATTCTAATTTTTCTCCATCATATATCCATGTTTTGGGTTCTGCAGTAC
>DAOTXI010000644.1:0-3168 GCA_034435475.1 Anaerolineales bacterium | reverse complement strand
GCCAGGAACGGCGCGGAGTAGATCTGCGCCAGCAGGCGCGTGATCTTCCAGGGCCAAAGGTTTACCATCGCATCCGGCATGAACAACAAGGCGGCCGCCAGCACAGTCACAATACCCCCCTGCGTCATTAAATATGACTTTACCCAGCCAGGCAGCGAGACTCCGTGGATCTCCTGCTTCTGGTTTCGGTGGCGCCACATCAGCCAGAGTGCGATTGCCGGGTATAGGATATAAGCCCCGAACCAAAACCAAACCGGACCCCGGGAATAATCGAATTCGCCGAGATAGAACAGCGATACGATCAACAACATCCCGGTCCAGATCGCAATGACGCGGATCATTACCCTCACTTCGAAATAATATTTAGAAAGTATTCCCGCGATCATGAACGTCATACCGGAGAAATACATGGCTCCCAAAAAACGGGCATGGAGCGGCGGCACCAGCCAGGGGATGGCCGCATCCACGCGGCTGGGGATGAAATATCCCCCACCCCCCACCCAAAGCGCCAGCAGACCAACCGCGGCAAAATAGATCTTTTCATTTCGTGTGATCAATACCATAGATACTCCTTTATAAAATCAGGTCTCGCATTACCGAATACCATTATTGTGATCTTTGTCTTTGTGATTATACATATTACATCCGTTGGAATGTAACCCTGTCTTTAGTTGGTAGGCTTTCAATGTAAGTTGCCCATAAACACTTGCCATGGCTGTCGCCTTCACTCTGCCAATTTGTGGTTAAATAGAATTCAGGAGACCCGCAAATGTCCGCCGAATTCGAAACTTTCCTTCAAAAATATCCCGCCTATAAAAATACCCAATCCATTGACGACCTGCGCAAGAGCGATTATTCGCGCCTCGATGCGGGCGAGCATGTTTATCTCGACTACACCGGCGGGGGCATCTACGCCGAGTCGCAAATCCAAAAACATCAACAACTTCTGCGCGAGAACGTTTACGGCAATCCGCATTCGTCCAACCCGACCTCGCTTGCCGCCACGCATCTGGTTGAGGGCGCGCGCGAATATATTCTCAAATTTTTCAACGCCGACCCCGATGAATATCTCGCCATCTTCACGCCCAATGCCAGCGGCGCGTTGAAACTTGTCGGCGAGTCGTATCCCTTCCCGAATGGGCGTTATCTTTTAACCTTCGATAATCACAACTCTGTAAATGGGATTCGGGAATTTGCCCACGCTCGCGGCGCGGATGTGACCTATATCCCCGTCATGCTCCCGGACATGCGGGTTGACGCTTCTCAACTGGACCTTGAACTGTCCCGCCCTTCCAAGGCCGGTCATAACCTGTTTGCTTATCCCGCCCAATCGAACTTCTCCTCCGTCAAGCATCCGCTCGAATGGATCGAGAAAGCCCACGCCCACGGATGGGATGTGTTGCTCGACGCCGCGGCGTATGTGCCAACCAGCAAACTCGACCTGGGCAAAGTCAAACCTGATTTTGTGCCGATCTCCTTTTATAAGATATTTGGCTACCCAACCGGACTCGGCGCACTCATCGCAAGAAAATCTGCATTAGCAAAACTTCATCGTCCCTGGTTCGCCGGTGGGACGATCACGGTCGCCTCGGTGCAGGGCGGTAAATACTATCTCGCCGACGGCGCGCCTGCGTTTGAAGACGGCACGCTCGATTATTTGAATATTCCCGCGCTGGAGATCGGGTTGAGGCATATTGAATCCATCGGTTATGACGTTATCGGTGAACGGGTCAAGACGTTGACGGGCTGGCTTCTGGAAAATCTCACTGCCATGAAGCACAGTACCGGCGTGCCGCTGGTCCGCCTGTTCGGACCCAACTCCACTGAAGGCAGAGGCGGCGCGGTCACGGTCAATTTTTACGATAAGAACGGCAAAGCCTTCGATCATCGCTTCATCGAAAGCGAAGCCAACAAGGTCAATATCTCGCTTCGGACGGGTTGTTTCTGCAACCCTGGCGCGGGCGAGATCGCCCTCGGCATTTCGCGCGTGGAGTTGGATGTCTGCTTCACCCGTCCCGAGCACAAGGATGTCATGTCCCTCGACGAGTTCCGCAAATGCATAGACGGCAAATCCTCCGGCGCGGTGCGCATCTCGGTGGGTCCGTTTACCAATTTCAACGACGTACAGGCGCTGCTGACGTTTGCGAGAGGGTTGTTGAGTTGAACGGACAGACTCGCTCACAGATCAAACCCGGCATGACCGTGTTGATCGTTTTGAAACAGGATCAGCGCACAGGCAAACTCACCAAAGGTATCGTCAAAGACATCCTCACAAAATCGCCCACACACCCGCATGGAATCAAAGTCCGCCTGATGGATGGGCAGGTGGGGCGGGTGAAGGAGATCGTGCCTGGGTAATTCGCCGCGCGGCTGCCGGGGCAAAGAAATGGGAGAGCATGTCCTCTTTCGCTCGGAGATCAAGGGGAAAATGATTCAGGGATTCAAACCCTGAACCGCCAGCATAAAAGTGACTGTCACCTCGCAAGTGATAGTCACTTTTTATCAGGACTTGTGCAGATTAGTGGATGAGCGGACGCACTTGAAGGTTTTGCGTAAGCCCTATTTATGAAAGGGGAGTTCCCCTCCGGCACATGCTATACTCGCAGTAAATACTGTTCAAGGACATTCCATGAAACGATTGCTTGCCGGATTCTTTATCCTTCTCCTCGCCGCCTGTGGATCATCCGCCCCCATCTCGCCGACGGCTGACCTGCCCGCCCTGATTCCGCCCACTCCCACACCTCTCTCCGACTCTGCTTCGACGGAAGACGCCTCCCAGCTTGAATTACCGCAGGCAGAAACTCCAATCATCTCCCAGCCCACCGGGGAGGAACCGCTTCCTTTCACGCCAGCCTGTATTGATCCCGCGCCCACACAGGCGGATATTGACCGCGCCCTCTCGATCACCGGCGGATTGTTCGAAACGGGAGATTGGGAGCGCACGTACACCGTTTCCAGCGATAAGGTGTTGGTTTCCTGGTATAGAGAATCGGTCCCCTCCATTGTTAATCTGGAGTCGCTTGTCTTTCCCTGCGGCTACGAAGACCTCGACCTTGACTTCTATTTCAATGAAGAGGGCTGGGAGATCATCTTCGGCAATTATCAAGGCTACGAATATGTGAACGAATGCCGCGACGATCAGGGACTGCGCCTGTATAACCTCATCGC
>DAOTXI010000643.1:0-8275 GCA_034435475.1 Anaerolineales bacterium | reverse complement strand
GGTCCATCCAGGTAATCGGAGACATCCCCGAAACCTTGATCCTGCGCGACCGCCTCAGCCTGAGTAACGTCCCCTGGGCAAATCTCTCCGATTTCATCGCGCCGACTCTTACCATCACTGCATTAGGAGCGGTCGAATCGTTATTATGCGGCGCGGTCGGCTCGAATATGACCGGCGTGCGTATGCAGGCAAATCAGGAATTAATCGCGCAGGGAATCGGCAACATAGTCATCCCCTTCTTCGGCGGAGTTCCGGCAACAGCCGCCATTGCCCGCTCCAGCGTGGGGATCAAATCCGGCGGGCAGACGAGGCTGGTCAGCATCATCCACGCGGTTGGGCTTTTACTCTCGATGTTCCTGCTCACGCCATTGATGGAAAAGATTCCGCTCGCGGCATTGGCGGGAGTTTTGATGGTCACAGCCGTCAGGATGAGCGAATGGGACGCGATCAAATTCATCTTCGGCAAAGTCTTCAAAACCGACATGATCGCCTTCACTATTACCATGCTCGCCACGGTCGTCCTCGACCTGACACAAGCCATCCTGATCGGTTCCTTCCTCGCAGGCGCGGTCTTCCTGAACAAGATCGCCAGCATAGACATCACTGTGCAGGATGTGGATATCGAAAGGTTAAAACAACGAGGGATCGAAACAGCAGGAAAATGCAAACATGTCCGCGTGGCATTTCTAACGGGTCCCCTCTTTTTCGCGGCGACAGGTCAATTCAACGAAGCGTTTTCCAATCTGAAGGAAACACATGCATTGATTCTCTCGATGCGCGGAGTCTCCCTTGTGGATACAGCCGGGGTCGAAACCCTTCACAAACTCCACGAACGCCTGCGCAAACAGGGTGGGACGTTGATGTTCGCCGGTGTTCACGAGAATGCCAGACAGATGATGGAGCGCGGCGGACTCGTACAAACCATCGGCGAGGAAAACTTCTTCTGGTCCAGCGACCAGGCCATCGTCGAGGCAGAGAGGCGGGGGTGTAAGTTCTGTAATTAAGGATGGTGAAGTTCAAAACTTCAAAGGTTATCAGTTTATTTGCGCATTGAGGCGATCAAACGGTAGAGTAAAAATCCTACTTCACTACGGAGAGCTTCGACTTCTTTGTAGGTTTCAGGATTGATGTAATTCAGATCTTTTGCAAGCACCAAGTAATATTCCACTTCTGAAAGCGAGCCTTTGGCGATATCCAAATAACGGGCAAATTGGGCTTTTGTCCCTGCTCCCTGACCTTCTGCAATATTTGCAGGGATGGAAACAACTGCCCGCCTGAGCTGTGAGGTAAGAGCAAACATTTCACTCTTTGGAAATTTTTCCGTCATCTTGTAGACAGATAACACCATTTCATGCGCCCGCTGCCAAACCAACAACTTGCGAAAACCTTTCTCATCACGGTTAATAGTCGTCTCCACGATCTTCTCCTTAACCTATGAACCTTTGCACCTCTGTCACCTTTGCAACAGCTCTTTCACCCTTGGAAAATCCTTGTAATATCCGCGATAACTCTCAGGCAGCAACGCCGCAATGCGACAGAAGACTTCGTCAATTGACTCACGCAACAATGCATCACGCTCTGCGCCCTTGCTGGCTCGGATATCAGGCGGGTAGTAAAGTTCTGAATCGGTAGAGATGGTCAACTTCAATCGTTTGAAAGATTTCAAGCGCGCCACCACATCGGCATCTTCCGTGCCGGTCAACGCGACGGGGATGATGCCCACTTTGGCAGTGCTGGCAATGTAAATCGCGCCGGGCTCTGCTTTGAGCAGTTCGGCCTTCTTCGAGCGCGTGCCTTCAGGAGCAATAATCATTACCGCGCCTTTCTTCAAGCGCGAGATGAATTCTTTCATGGCGCTCATGTCCGCTTCGCCGCGCGTCAGCCAGGTGACGTTGAAGATTTTGCCTGCCAGCTTGCCCCACCAATATTTTTTATATTTATCCGTCAACGGGTGGATGAGATCGTTGTTATCGAGGACATGATATACCACAAGCGAATCGAGCCTGCCAAGATGATTGGACGCCAGCATGTAGCCGCCCTTTGGCAATTTACTTATATCCCCGCGTACTTCAATATCCGCAATGAGCGGCAAAATTTTTCTGGCGCAAAAACGAAGAAAGGCGCTCATTGATTTGAAGAAAGTAATTCCTTCAAGCGCGGATGTTCCGCATAATAACCGCGGCTATGCTCCGGCAACATCACGGCAATGCGGCACATGATCTCGTCGGTATATTCCTGTAACTGCTCATCGCGGTTCTCCTTCGGGAAAGGCGGCAGGGTGAAAGTTTTCCCCGCAGTAAGCCGGATGGTCGAGCGTTTGAAACGTTTGAGATTACCCAGAACGATCCGGTCTTCCGTCCCGCTGATGGCAACGGGAAGAATAGTCCAGCCGGAGCGCGAGGCAAGGTACGCCACGCCGGGTTTGCCCTGCGCCATTTTTTCATCCCGCGCGCGCGTGCCTTCAGGCGCAATGACCAGGGTCTGCCCCTCCTCCATGCGTTTTATCATTTCGCGCATGGCTTTCAAGTCCGGGTTGAAGCGGTCCACGAAGATGGCATTGAGATGTTTCCCCAGCCAGCGCAAGATGGCGTACTCCGCCCATTTTTCGGCAACGGGGATGAACAAATTCCAATTATTGAGGGCGTAATACGCAAGCGGCGCATCCAAAAAACCAAGGTGGTTGACCGCCAGGACGAAGCCGCCTTTTGGGGGAATATTTTCATATCCCTTTATTTCCACTTTTGCCACCAGCCAGATGACAACCCGAATAATGCCGACAATGAGTTTTTTCATGGCGGCAATTTTACACGGTTTTATTCACCAATCCACCTTGCGTTATTTTCCATAGGGGCAACCCGCCAGCGCGTTCTAAAACACATATTCAGTACTTCACGAAAGCGCGTAGTTTTCGTGATCTGCCAATATTCGACAGGGCTTGCCATTAATAAAAAAACGCCCCGTCCAAAGGGACGGAGCGCGATACAGGCTTACACGATCAACCCCATATGTAATCTGAATTGGTTTTGTGATGAGATTGCTTCTGCTCGCCGTAGGCGTTGAACATCTTCACGAAGATATCATAATCGGCGGGAGTCATATCCAAAAGTTGGAAACCGACGTTGTAAATGGTGGGGTCGTATGGGTCGCGTTCGCACCACCGCGTGCGGGCGGAAAAAACGATGAAACTTCTTTCAGAGAGCTGGCTCATCTGGTCAATGCACAGTTCCATAGTCAGTCCGACAGCGACCGGAGAACTGGATTCAAGCTTGAAACCGCCCGTGCTGATGTCCGAGATCTGACCGATCAGTTCGCCGGTATTTTTGTCCAGCACCCGCATGTAATAGGAAAAGTTTCTACGGGGCAGTTTTCTCTTGTTGTTTGCCATCGCGTCCTCCTTACTCTATAAAGACAGGCAATTTAATTCTAGTGCAAACCAAATAGAGCGCGAAACAAGAGAGCGATTTATTATGAAATTGCAACGCTTATTCGCGCCGCAAGATGTGGGTCAGAATGGTTGCGCCGGAGCCGCCAATATTTTGAGCCATGCCGATGGATGCACCATCCACCTGGGTCGCGCCGCATTCGTCGCGTAATTGCTGGGCGACTTCCACAATTTGATACATGCCCGTCGCGCCCACGGGATGCCCCCTCGCCTTCAACCCGCCTCTGGTGCAGACGGGGATTCTTCCCCTGATTCCAATCTGATTCTCAAGCCCAAGCCGCACCCCCTGCCCCCGCTCCGCGAAGCCGGTTGCTTCCAACGATAATGCCGCCATGATCGAGAAAGCGTCGTGCAATTCAAAGACATCCACATCATCGGGGGTGATGCCCGCCATCGCGTAAGCCTGTTTCGACGACTGATACGCCGCATTGAGGAATAACGGTTCCTTCCGCGAGTGGATAGCGATGGAATCCGTCGCCGCCGCAGACGCCGCCACAACGATTTTCGGCTGGCGTATAACCCTCTCTGCCGGGACGATGACAACCGCCGCCGCGCCGTCCCCCACCGGGGAGGCATCCAACAAATTGATCGGAGTAGCCACCATCGAAGATTTCTCGAATTTATCCACCGTTACTTTTTCATGCAGACGCGCATACGAGTTATGCAAGGCATTGGCATGGGCGTTGATCGAAAAAGGCGCAAAATCCTCATGTTTCCAGCCAAACTCGTGCATGTATCGTCTCATCACCAGCGCGTTGATGCCCACAAACGAGACGCCCTGTTCCACTTCATAATCTGCATCCGCCGCAGTTGCCAATGCGGCTGTGACGTCCCTGCCCGCCTTGTCGGTCATCTTCTCCACGCCCACCACCAGCGCGGATTCAACGTCCCCGGATGCAACAGCCATCAGCGCAGAACGAAACGCCGCCGCGCCGGAGCCGCACGCCGCCTCGATTTTGACCGATTCCTCCTTCCACAGCCCAACCCAATCGCTTAAGAAAGTTCCCAACTGGTTTTGTCCGCTGACCATGGAGGAGAGCATATTGCCAACATAAAGGGCGTCCACCCTGTCTACACCGGCGTCCTGCATGGCAAGGAATGCCGCCTCCCCTCCCAACTCGCGCAGGGACTTGTCCCAATGCTCGTCAACTTTTGTCTGTCCAATTCCAAGGATTGCAACGTTTCTCATGTGACCTCAATGCTGATTCTATCGCATCGGCCTGTCAGGAACTATCATTAATCAGCGAACACGGAGTCGAACATCTCCCGATGTTCGAGAAAACGGGAACCGAAAGGATTGCAAGGTCGTCTTTTTCTTGCTATCCTTATCCCATTCAACAAAGGAGATACCATGTTCAAGAAAAAAACCCTTGTCCTATTGATTGCCGCGCTGATCTTCAACGGCTGTGCAAAGAAACCTGATATCACTTACACCCCGCCGCCCATCGAGGATGAGTGGTCGGTCACCATGGTTCAGAGCGGCGGCATCATGGGATTATTACGATCCATTCGGGTATCTTCTGATGGGGCGTATTCAGTTTTAGATGAAAGGGCGGGGCAGCGTGTTGACGATGAACTGGGCGATGCTGAATTAGCCGCCTTGAAAGACCTCGTCGCCGGGTTCTCGTTCTTGGCGCCGAAAATGCCCATGGTCTGCGCGGATTGTTTTGTTTACAACGTGGAGATTCAAAGCGGCGGGCAAAAACTTGTTGCCGAAATCGACGATGTGAGCCTGCCGGAGACAGGCATGGGTCCACTGGTGGAGTTCCTGCGCGGCGTCATGGACTCGGCGTTGAAGTAGTCATGAATCATTCGGAATGGCTGGAAAACTATTTCGAAAAGGTTGCAGGGTCTTCCGAAGAGGGAGCGGAGGCGGTGCGCTTTGTGAGGGAGAAAAAAATCCGGGTGGGGATGAAGCGAGCGCGGCGAAGCGTGGGAGCGTTTTGGACGTAGACAAGGTCCTTTTATTTGAATAAACTCCACTTCACGATGGAGTCCGCGCTTAAAAATCCGAGAGCCGTGACATTGTTCGTGCATGAGGCGCGTCATCTTCAACAGGGCATTTTGACGGCGATGTCTATGTATGGGGAGTTGGATGCGTGGCAGTATGAATTCCGCCTCTATAAAAAATTAACAGGGAAGAATTTACGAGACGAGTTGGAAGAACTGCTTTTGCTGCCTCTTAACCATGATCGGGCGGTTCTCAAGCAGGCGCAAAGATTGATGACAAAGTTTGCAGGGGTCTGGTATCTCGCATGGCTGTTGCCTTTGTATCCCATTCACAAAGAACTTGTCTTTTGGGTTACACGAAGACAATTCGACTGAACAATCAATTTCAAAATTACAAGGTGATTTTTAATGTAAAGCGCTTTGGTTTGTTGTACGATGATGACAAGAATGAGAAAGGAGGTTGCGATAGATACACCGCCTGAAAGACAAACTGAAGGGAAGGGCGATACGCCATAACCTGGTCGAAGCGCAAACAAGACTTTAGCACCAGACGTTCCCCTAACGATAGGAAGGCTGCACTCTCGTCTCCTTCCCCGACATATGCAGTTGTTCGCCTCGACGGATGGGTAAACTCCCATCCGTCTTTTTATTAGAGATATTCCATCGCCTTCTTCATCCTATCCAAGCCCTCCTTCAACCGCGCCCGTGATGTGCCGAAGTTAATGCGCACATGTCCCGCTCCCTCCTTTCCAAAAATCCTGCCTTCACTAACAGCCACCTTCGCTTTTTCTTTAAAGAACCCGAACGGCGAACCGTCAATATCAGTCTGGGTGAAATCGAGCCAGCCGAGATAGGTCGCATCGGGAATCGTGGTGCGGACATTCGGCATGTGCCTGCTGACATAATCAACGAGAAAGTCACGATTTCCCGTGAGATAGCGATTCAATTCAGCCAGCCAGCCGTCACATTTGCCGGAGAAGGCGGCTTTGGCGGCATGCAAGCCCGGGCTGGCGACATGCAGGCGCAAATGATTCAATTCCGTGTTGTAGCGTTCGCGCAACTCCTTGTTCGGGATGATGGCAAACCCGCAAAACAGCCCGGCGATATTGAAGGTCTTGGAGGGGGCGATCAGGGTGATGACATGCTTCTCGATCTCGCGCGAGAGTTTTGCCATCGGCGTAAATTTATTCCCATCCAATAAAAGCTCCGAGTGAATTTCATCCGAAATGATAAGGACTTTATGCTTAATGCATATCTCTGCCATGCGGGTCAATTCCTTGCGCGAGAAAATGATGCCGAGCGGGTTATGCGGGTTGCATAACAGGAAAATGCCCGCCTTTTTCACCCGCTTCTCGAACAAATCCCAGTCAACTTCATAGGTCATGATATTCCCCTTCACATTCTTCACGAATGGAATATCGATCTGCGGAATGCCGACATTATTTTTTACTTCATGGAACTCGTTGTAAACAGGCGTCTGAATCGCCATGCCTTTTTTCGCCGACTCAAACGCCCGCGCTGCCACACTGTATCCGCTGACAATACCCGTTGTTGCGATCACCGCCTCGGGCTGGACCTTCCATTTATAAAGGCGTTCCATGCGGTTTGCCACCACTTCCGGCAGTTGAGTATTACTCGCCCATTCATAGCCATATACGCCATGGTCAAGTTGTTTCCGCAATGCGTCCAATATCGGTTTCGGCGCGGCGAAGTCCATATCTGCCACCCACATGGGCAGGGTATCCTTTTTATAGAAATTCCATTTGATGTCGGTATCAAATCTGCGCCGGTTCGGAGTGATGTTGAAATTGGTCATGGTTCCTCATTAATTTTTTATTTGGACAGGGGCGAGCCCTGTCCCTGCTTTTTATATGCCACGATCATACCATTGCGCGCTGAATGCGGTCCGAAGGTGAATCCCACGTTCAAGCCCTTAATTGCTGATAAAATTACTTGCTGAGAGACAATCCCGTACGTATCTTACTCAAGGATCCCGCCCTGAATGACATTAAACTTCCGGCTTTTTTGGCGAACCTTCCACCGCTCCTTCTTCGACTCAAAAAACACCTCCGCCCGCCTCACAAAAAAAAGACTGATCTTTCTGCTCCTGTTCTACATCGTCTGGCCCCTCGGGCAGGCGATGCACTGGTTTTTCTTCCGGCTCGACGACATCCTCTTCCCCGCTTATAAAGATCACCCCATCGAAAAACCGCTTTTCATCCTCGGCAATTTTCGCAGCGGCTCGACCTTTCTGCACAGATTACTCTCCCGAGATTCAGAGACCTTCACCAGCCTGACCACCTGGGATATTTACCTGACTCCCTCGGTGACGCAAAAGAAGATCACGCAATTCGTCGCCGCGCTCGATAACAGGTATTTTGGGCGCGTTCTGCACCGCGCGCTCTTCGCCTTCGACCGCGCCACGCTCGGCAAACTCAAGATACATCCGATCTCGTTCTTCCAGCCCGAAGAGGACGAGAACATCCACATGCACATCTGGGATGGTTACTTCGTCACCTTCCTCTTCCCGTTCATGGATGAATTCCCCGATTACATCCACTTCGACCAAGCGCTCAGCCCCGAACATAAAAGGCGCATCATGACGTTCTATCGCTCGATGCTGCAACGCCATTTGTACGCCAACGGCGCAAAGCATTTTGTGGCGAAGAACCCGGCTTTCAGCGCCAAGATCGAAACCCTGGTGGAATTCTTCCCCGATGCGCGCATCCTCTACCTCGCCCGCAATCCGCTCGACATGCTGCCCTCCACCGTTTCATGGATCAACTACGCGCGCGGGCAGTTTACCGGTCCGCATGAGGGATACCAATACATTGACGAAATCCTCGAGTTGACCCAGCACTGGTACCGTTACCCCCTCCGCTA
>DAOTXI010000642.1:0-6518 GCA_034435475.1 Anaerolineales bacterium | reverse complement strand
GGTCTGGACTCCGCCCGGGCTGATCTGTTTACAAAGGGCATTTTCCTCGTCTCGACCCCTCCCGGCGTCCCCGGCGAAGCGGTGAAACTCGTTTCAGACCTGATTGACCTGTTGGGAGCCACACCCGTGTTGACGGATTTTGTCGAATCCGACGGGTTGATGACGGGCGTCCACCTCCTTCCGCAACTGATCTCCGCCGCAGTGTTAAACTCGACCATCGGTCAACCCGGGTGGAGCGACCTGCGCAAGATAGCCAGCCGCAATTTTTATGCCGCCACAGCAGCATTGGCAGATTCGGATGGAGTGGAAGCGTTGGGCGCGGCGGCGATCCATACCCGCGAGAATACCATCCGTGTTCTGAATAACTTCATCAACGCGCTCATTGACCTGCGCGACGATCTCGAAGGCGACGAAGACTCCTTCCGCAAGCGACTCTCATCCGCTTTGAATGGACGCATCAACTGGCTGTTGGAGCGCAACAAAGCCGAGTGGACGCGAATGCCGGATGAAAGTTATGAGAAACCATCCCTGATGGAGACCTTGCTTGGCTCGAAATTGGGAAAAATGGGAAGGAAAGACGGGTAAACGAGTTGCGAGTTGCGGATGAGGTTTTACTGTTACATCCTCGAATGTTCGGACGGGACGTTTTACACAGGCTGGACGAACGACCCGGAGCGAAGGATTGTGCAGCACAATAAGGGGAAAGGCGCGCGCTATACCAAGACCCGCCGACCGGTGAAGATGGTTTATCTTGAAGAGCAGCCAGATAAGATCGCGGCGTTAAAACGGGAGCGAGCCATCAAGTCTCTTCCGCGTAGAAAGAAAATGGAGTTATTTGCGGCTTGAGGATGGATCCCAGAATGAAATCTCACACCTTTCGCCTTAAACCTCAACAAGACCTTTTTGACTCTATTGAAGAGTTCATAAAACAAAACAACGTCGAAGCGGGTTGTATACTCTCCAGCGTGGGCAGTCTCACTCATGCCACCCTGCGCCTTGCCAACCGTGAATATTACAGCGACTACGAAGGTCATTTCGAGATCGTTTCGATGACAGGCACTGTATCCATTCATGGTTCGCATTTACACATTGCCATCTCTGACGGCGAAGGCGCGACCATCGGCGGGCATCTGGTCAGCGGCTGCAAAATATATACCACCGCTGAGATCGTTCTATTGGAATTGGAAGATGTGGTTTACAAGCGGGAAATGTACGAAAATGATTCGGGCTACGAAGAATTGACGGTTAATAAAAAGTCGTGCGGTATTAATCCCGCACTACTGCATTTAAAAATTCTTCCTGTCTGGTCACCGTTTCTTTCAACCCCAGCCGCTTTCCCAACCTCGTCAACTGCGGCGGGTCAACATAGGTTTGCGCCAGCACTTCGTCCTGCCCCAACACGTCGCGGGCGCCACCATCCAACAAGATTCGTCCTTTTGCAAGCGCAATGACACGGTCAAAATTCTCGGCGCAGAAATCAATATCGTGTGTGATAGTGATGACGGTTTTCCCTTCGCGTTTCAACTCGGCAATGACATGCGCGATACGCGCCACATTGACGGCATCCTGGCCCGTCGTCGGTTCATCGAAAATGACGATGGGCGTGTTCATGGCGATGATTGAAGCCAGCGCCACCATTTTGCGCCAGGTGGGTGAAAGGTCGTACGGATTGGTCTCGGTCTTGTCGGTCAACTCGGTCAGAGTCAACGCGCGTTTGACCAGTTCTTCTACTTTCTCTTTTTCATAACCTAAATTTTTAGGACCAAATGAAACTTCGGTCAAAACATCTCTTGAGAATAGTTGCTCATCGGGGTTTTGAAAGACATAGCCCACCCGCGAAGCCAGTTTGGCAGTGGAGTATTTTGTGGTGTCCCACTCGCCAATGGATACGGAGCCGGAGGTCGGTTTAAGCAAACCGTTGAAGTGACGCACCAGTGTGGTCTTGCCCGCGCCGTTTTGCCCCACAATGGCAACCTGTTCGCCGGGGTGGATGGTGAGGTTGATTCCTTTGAGGGCTTCCAAGCCGGTGGGATACGTGAAACGGAGGTCGTTGATTTCGATTTTCATTTTCGATTTTATTCAATCGTAATCCGTAATACGTGATGTGTAATTGTCCTTTACGAATTGCGTATCACGCATTATGCCTTAAACCCTTCCACCGCCTCATCCAATGTGACGGGTAATTTTTCTTTTTTCCACAAGCCTTGCTTCTTCGCCTCTCGCGCCACAGACGTATACCGCGAAACGCCAAAGCCGTTTTCAACCAACACATCCGAAGTCAGCACTTCGTTGGGTTTGCCTTCCATCAGAATTTGCCCATCTTTCAAGGCGATCACACGGTCTGCGAAATTGGCGATCCATTCCATTTTGTGTTCCACCATCACCACGGTCATGCCTTCTTGCGCCATTTTGCTTATCACGCCAAAGACTTCGCGGGTGCCAATCGGGTCCATTTGCGAGGTCGGTTCGTCGAGCACCAAAAGCCGGGGCCGCATGACCAGGATCGAGGTCAGCGCGACGCGCTGCTGTTGTCCGCCAGAGAGAGAGTAGGGAGACCGATCCGCCAAATCGCTGATTCCGGTCAGGGACATGGCTTCCTCCACCCGTCCTTTCATCTCTTCGCGCGGCACGCCGATGTTCTCAAGCCCAAACGCGATCTCTTCAAAGACAGTGTACTTTGCGCCGGAAATTTGATTGAAGGGATTCTGAAACGCGAGACCGACATTCAAGACCCACTCATCCAGCGTGGACTCGCTGGACTTCCTGCCGTCCACTTCGATCTCGCCGGAAATTTCGCCTTTGAAAAAATGCGGAACGAATCCCGCCAGCGCATAGCACAGCGTGGACTTTCCCGCGCCATTGGGACCGATGACCGCGACAAACTCACCCTCATTCACCTGCAGATTGATGTTTTGCAACACAGGCTCTTTGGTGAGTGGATATTTGTAGGTGAGATTCTGAATGCTGACTACAGCCATATGTTCAGTCCGATGGAAACGATGATGAGAGCGAGCAATACCCAACGTATGACTTTGTCGAACGCAGAGTCGGGGATTTCATGCAATGATGTTTTCACATGTTTCGACGTAAATCCTCGCGCTTCGATGGCGATGGCGCGCTCTTCCACTTCGACAAGGGAGCCGAACACGAGCGGACTGACCAGCGGCAGGATGGAACCGGCGCGTTTGAAAAATGTGCTTTCCGTATCCAAGCCGCGTGAACGCTGGGCGGCGATGATGGTCTGCGCCTTGGCTTGCATTTGCGGGATGATTTGAAGCGTGGAAATGATGACGTAGGAAAATTGACCCGGCAATCCGCGGCGCGTGAGGTCGGACATCAACTCGCTGGGATGGGTCGTCAAAAGGAAGAGCGTGAACGCCGAGACCATCACAAAGACGCGCATGGCGTTCTTAAAGGCGAACATGAGGCTTTCGGATGTGATATCCAGGAAGTAAAAATCGAAGACGACGTTTTCGCCGATGGGTTGGAAGAACGCCTGCATCAAAAACAAAAAGCCCGCCGCCGGAAGGATGAGTCGCAGGGCGGTCAGCCAGAATTCGCGGAAGACTTTGCCGAGCAGGCTTATGGGGATGATAGCGACCAGCAGAAGCAGGTGCGGCGCCCAATACCAGGGAAAGGTGAAGGCGATGAGGATGAGGGCGAGGGTCAGAACCAGCTTCGTCAGCGGGTTGAGGCGGTGCAGGGAACTGTCTCGTTTGATGTGAAAGGAAAGGCGTTCATGCATAGGCTTGGATTATACCCAGTGGAGATAAAGAAAAGAGACCAGAAACCTGATCTCTTTGCAATAAGACCGCAGACGACTGACCACCGTCTGCGGTCTGTGGTCAGACTTGACCCATATGTTTTACCCGCCCAAAATATTCCTGAGCATGAACGCCGCGAACAGGACCAACAGCACGACCACGCCGACGGCGATGTACAACTGCGTGGTGCTTTGCGTGCCTTCGGTCTCCACCTGGCTCGCCTTGGGGTAACCGCCGATCAAACGCTTGGGCATACCAAGCACAATGGCAAAGGCGAGCATGGCAGTGGTGATCTTGTCCACAGGTTCGACCAGGAAGTTGGTGCTGAAAACGGCGCTGATCATGTCGCTTCCGGTCTGCATCAGGTAGGCGGTGATGAAGGAGGAACCACTGGCAGTGATGCCGCCGTACAGATACACGGCGATGGGGGTCGAGACCAAAGCGGCGGTGATGGCCACCACGAATCCTGTCACCACAACCTTCCACCAACTCTTGAAAAAGCCCCAGCCTGCCATGCGTCCGGCCATGTAGCCAATCATGAACGCGACGGGCCACCACGGGAGCGCGTTCGGGTCAATGGCAATGCCCCAGATAATGTTCGAGAGCGCGCCGGTGAGGGCGCCCGCCCACGGTCCACACAAGGCGGCGACCAGCACAGTCCCGATGGAGTCGAGATAGACGGGCAGTTTCAGGGCAAGTACGATCTGCCCCATGGCAATATTGATGGCAACGGCAATGGGGATCAAAACCCACGTCTGCGTGTTGAAATTATTCTTGATCTTTTCAAGCATGGCATCCTCCGAATGAAATGATGAAATGGACTACATATTCATAATAACACTTTCGGTGCGTGAATGTCACGAGATTTTTTGCGCCAGTTTCTCCATCCGCTCCAGGAAGGACTCCATGAACAGGCGCGGACGCACGCTCATGGCGACCTTCATATTGGGCTTTTTCTTCTCGTAATTATAGAAATCTGCGAAAGTGTTTCCCAGCCCCACGCCCGTGGAAAGGTCCACGTCCACAACCAAATCCTGGTAGTCGCAAATCTCCGGCATGAAGGTCAGCGCCAGAGTCATGGGATCATTAATAACGCACCCCTCAATGCTTTGATACTCGTCGTGAAACTCCATGTAAAAGCGGGTCGAGTCCGCGATGAATTTTGTGATCGGCGAATCGATCTTCAACAGCCGCTCCGCATCGTCTTTTGTGAAGATACATTGATAGGTCACATCCAGCGGCGTGAGCGTGATCGGCATACCCGAATGAAAAACGATATGCGCCGCGTGCGGGTCCACGAAGGTGTTGTACTCTGCCAGCGCGGTGGTGTTGCCCGGGTGCTGGATCGCCCCGCCCATGATGAACGCCTCTTTGACGTTCTCCACGATGCGCGGCTCCTGCCGGATTGCCAATGCGATATTCGTCAGCGGACCGATGCATACCAGCGTGACCTCACTCGGGCGGGACATGATCTGCTCGATGATGTAATCGCTTCCATGCTCCGCTCTGGGCTGGGTCAGCGGTTCTGGCAGTTGAGCGTAGCCCAAGCCGGAATTGCCGTGCGTCTCCGGGCTGAGCAGGGATTCCTTGACCAGCGGGACGTCGCAACCCTTGTAAACCGGAATATGCGTCGCTTTCGCCAATTCCAAAACGGACAACGCATTCTTCGTCGTCTGTTCGGTGGAGACGTTGCCATGCACAGCGACAATGCCGTCGAGAATAATTTCAGGCGAAGCCGCCGCCAAAAGAATGGCAAGCGAGTCGTCGATGCCGGGATCGGTGTCGAGAATGATGTGTTTGGGCATAATGATTTCTGTTCGGCGACATTCATGTCGCCATTTATTATCGCGACATAAATGTCGCGGTACTTAATTTCTCCATTCTCTCAATAAACAACTCCACGAACTCTCTTCCCCTCACATCCAGAGCAACCTTCATGTTCGCAGACTTTTTCGCGACCTTCATGAAATCAGCAAAGGTCTTGCCGGTGGAGACTCCGCCTGAAATATCCACGTCCACATGATGCTCTTCGAGGCTGAGCAGCTCCGGAGCGATGAGAGCCGCGACTGTCAGCGGATCATGAAGAGCACAGCCTTCGAACCCCTCATATTTTGAATAGAACGCCATGTAATCCGCCATCGCATCGCGGACGAAATGCGAGACGGGCGAACCGGTATTAAGCAGTCGTTCAATGTCCATCGGGGTGAGCAGGCATTTATACGTCACATCGAGTGGGATGAGCGTGATCGGAATTCCCGAATTGAAAACGATGTGCGCCGCGTGTGCGTCTTCATGGATATTGAACTCAGCCAGCGGTGTGACGTTCCCGCCCGAACGGACCGCGCCGCCCATGATGACCAATTCTCTCACCGCTTCGGCAAACTTCGACTCCTTGCGGATCGCCAGCGCGATATTGGTCAATGGACCTACGGCAAATAAAGTGAGTTCCTTCGGCTCGGCGAGGAAGCGTTGAATCAAGAAATCGACCGCATGCAAGTCAACGGGTTTTGTCTTCGGCTCGGGCAATTTTGCCTGTCCCAATCCGCTCGCGCCGTGGACGGCGCCGCCCCAGTTATGCGGCGTTTTGATGAGCGGGCGGGAACATCCCCTGGCAACGGGAATCTCCGCATGTAGAAATTCCAAGATCGCCAGGGCATTGCGCGCGGTTTTTTCGATGCCCACATTGCCGTGAACGGTGGTAATGGCTTCGAGTTTGATCTCCGGTGAAGCCAGTATGAGCAGAATTGCCAGCGC
>DAOTXI010000641.1:0-5156 GCA_034435475.1 Anaerolineales bacterium | reverse complement strand
GTGTTCGTATCGTCGGGCAGTGTAAAGTCGGGGGCAGGGATGCCTGAAGGAATCGGCACGAGTTCTCTCTCCAAAGGAATTTCGCGCTATTATACCTGCAATCTTTTATTCAACGTCTTTAATTCCTCCCTCTTGTGACAATAAGCATTAATTCCCCGAATCTCACGCCCACTACGGTATAATTGCGCCGCTCTAACAGCGCGGGGATGTGCTGGAATTGGCAGACAGGTGGCGCTTAGGACGCCATGTCGCAAGACGTGTGGGTTCGATTCCCACCATCCCCACCATATATTAAATCAAGAAACCTGACAGGTCCGAGAGACCTGTCAGGTTTGAAAAACAAGCGAGGTCACTTTGAACATCGAAAAGCAATACCAAGAAGATCATTCCGTTAAATTAATTGTGGAAGTGGACGCGGACAAGATGGGCGATTATAAAAAACGCGCCGCCGCAAAGATATCACAGCGTGGAAACATCCCCGGCTTCCGCCCGGGAAAGGCGCCGTATCACATAGTGGAACGCGCGTACGGTGAAGGCGCGATCACTGAACAAGCCGTGGATATGTTCATCGACGCAGAATATTCGAACATCCTCAAGGAAGCGGAGGTGGACCCCGGCGCTTCGGGAAGTTTGGAAAACATCGAAAGCCTCGACCCGCCCAAGTTCATCTTCAGTGTGCCGCTTGCGCCGGAAGTAAAACTTGGCGAATATACCTCTGTTCGACTCCCCTATGAGTGGACTGCGCCCGGTCAGAGCGAAGTGGATGCCGCGCTCGAAAACCTGCGCCAGATGTACGCCTCGACCGAGACGGTGGAACGCGCCGTGGAGACCGGGGATTATGTGCTGCTCGATGTCTCTTCTGAAACGCCCGAACTGAATCGCACGGGCTTTGCAACCTTCGTCCGCACCGAGGAGCGAGACACGGAATGGCCCTATAACGGATTTGCACAGGAACTCCTCGGCTTGAAATCCGGCGAGAGCAAAACGATCAAACACACCTTCCCTGCCGACTGGGAAGTGGAGGAATTGCAGGGCAAGGATGTGGAGATAACCGCCACCGTCAAAACCGTGCGCGGCGTGAGCCTGCCGGATGTCAACGACGAGTTCGCCAAGATGACCGGCGCAGGCGAAACCGTGGATGCGTTGATGGAAATGCTCAAGAAGGATGTGGAACTCCGCTCGCAGAACGAATATGACGATAAATATTTCGTGGATTTGATCGAGAAGGTCAAGGAAGGCGCGACGATTAAATACCATGAGCACACACTCGAACATGAGGAAGAGCATGTATTACAAGATCTTTCCCAGCGGCTCGCCCAGCAGGGCATGGATTTGGAGACATACTTCAAAGTCCGGAACACGACGCGGGAAGCGTTCATCGAATCGGATGTGAAGCCGGTGGCGAAGAAGCGGCTCGAACGAGGTTTGCTCCTCGATGAGATCGTGAAAGTGGAAAAGATCCAGATTGACGATGAAGCGCTTAACTCGGAATATAGCAATGCGATCAACAATCTTGCCATGCAGGGCATGGATTTCAGCAAGATCCGCGGCGGCAAGAAAGGTCAGCGCGAGTTGAGCCAGGCGATTGCGATGGATGCCGCCAGCCGGGTGATGACGCGCAAGGCGCTCGACATGTTGAAGACGATTGCGATAGGTAATTACAAGCCGTTCGAGGAACGCGAAGCCGAAGCAAAAAAAGCGGCAGAGGAAGCCGCCACCCAGCAGGAATCCGCTCAGGTGGAGGGTGGCGAGGAAAAAGCCGCAGAGTAGTAAAGGCATCTCGAAGGCTGGCAGGTTCAAGTCCGGGAAAAGATGCGCGCCGCGCCAAACGGGTAGAGTCCCCTTTCAGAGTATGGCGCGGCGCATTTTTATAACACCTATCAAACTCTAATGAAAATCCAACATGAGTCCGGTAGCATTGTCTGAAATAAAGGAGACCGAATATGATCCCAGATTTCAAGAATGTTGTTCCGATGGTGGTCGAGAACACAGGTCGGGGCGAACGCGCCTATGATATTTATTCACTGTTATTGCGCAACAACATCATTTTCCTCGGCACGCCGATTGACGACCAGGTTGCAAATGTGATCGTGGCACAGTTGTTGTTTTTGAACCATGAAGACCCGGAGAAGGAAATCCGTATGTATATCAATTCGCCGGGTGGGGTGATCTACGCGGGACTTGCAATCTATGACACGATGCAAATCATCTCGAACCCGATCAGCACGGTTGCAGTTGGTGTGACCGCTTCTTTTGGGACCGTGTTGTTGACCGCTGGAACCAAGGGTCGGCGCTATGCCCTGCCTCATGCGACGGTCCACATGCACCAGCCTCTCGGTGGCGCGCAGGGTCAGGCGACGGATATCGAGATTCAGGCAAAGCAGATCCTGCGATTGAAGAGCCTGCTCAACGGCGTGATGGCAAAACATACGGGGCAGCCGCTGGAAGTGATCGAACGCGACCTGGACCGCGATTATTATCTTGACGCGCAACAGGCTGTGGATTACGGGCTGGTAGACCAGATTATTGAGATGCCTGAGAAGGCGTTTAAGTAGAAAGTGGAAAGTGGTTAGTGGAGACCTCGAGGAGCAGTTCTTCGGGGTCTTGTGTTTATAATCCGTGATGCGTGTTTCGCAAGGGGTGGCAGACGGAGAAGCCAAAAGCGAATAACATCAATCGTCAATCGCAAATCAAAAATCGTAAATCAAAAATCGAAAATCCCATGATCCCATCAAATATCAAAGCACTCATCCTCGATATGGACGGCGTGGTCTGGAAGGGCGATGCGCCCATCGGCGACCTGCCTGCGACGTTCAAGAAAATCCGCGAGCGCGGGTTGAAGTTTGTCTTCGCCACCAACAATGGGACAAAGACGCCCGAAGAATATCAACAAAAACTCGCCGAACTTGGCGTGGATGTGGAACCCTGGCAAATTGTTACATCGGCTCTGGGTATCGCCTTTATGATGGCGCAAAAACATCCGCGCGGGATGAAGGTTTTCATGATCGGCGAAAATGGAATCCGCGTTGCGCTGGAAGAAAAGGGGTTTGAAGTGGTCGGCGTGGAGGATGCGCCTCAAGCCGAAGCGGTGGTGATGGGCATTGACCGGGGGATCAATTTCAATAAGATTGCCGAAGCGACCTTGCTGGTGCGGGCGGGACGTCCGTTTTATACGACCAACACGGACCGCACCTTCCCAACTCCGCGCGGGGAAATCCCCGGTTCGGGGTCATGGCTTTCGGTGGTGACAAGCGCAACCGGGGTGGAACCGATGGTGGCGGGAAAGCCCTTCCCTTACCTGATGGAACTCGCGCTCGAAAGGTTGGGAACATCGAAATCGGAGACCCTTGTGGTCGGCGACCGGCTGGAAACGGATATTGCCGCCGGAAAAGCCGTGGGATGCCCGACTGCGTTTGTATTAAGCGGGGTTGGGGCACGCGGGGAAGCAAAAGGGTGGAGCCCGGATTTGATTGCGGAAAGTTTGTGGAAGTTGGTTGAATAACTCGCCTTACGCGCCATCCCGAAGGTTGGAACGGAAAACAGCCTTGATTTGCGAAAACCTTCGGGAGGTTTCGCGTAACATCAGTGAGTAAGCCTAAATCACTCTGGAATAAAAAATAGACCTGGCAAGAATGAACATACACACATATAAACAACTCGCTCACGAAAGTTTGATTTCGGAGCGAGTTGTTTTTTGGATATTATGGCGGCGTGGGGGTTGCAGACGGCGCTTCTGTGGGGGTCTCGGAAGGCGCCGGGGTATCGGTGTTCGTTGCAGTCGCGGCGTTGGTGCTGGTCGCTGTGGCAGCGGCACCGGTTGCAGTGGCCGTACCCGTAGCGGATGCGACACCAACCTTGACCTGAATGTAGAAGTTCGAGCCGAAGTTCTGCCCGCTGTCGTTGGTCAGAATCCAATAGCCGATAACTTCACCAGTGGCGCTTGGGGCGATCATATCCACAGTCACGTCGCCGGACGCTCCCGGCGCGACGGTGATTCCGATCGGCGTTGTCACCCCGCCCATCGCGCTGCCCGAGATAAACGTAACTTTATAGGTCGGCGTCCAGGCGCAGGAGCCGGTGTTCTGTAATTTCCAGGTCTTCTTGATCGCCTGCCCGGGAGTAACAACTGTATTATCCGGATATGTAACATCGGAGACAAAAACAGAGTTGTTACAACCAACCGCGCCAGAGCCGCCGCCTGTAGAGCCGCTTGAGGAGGTGGGGGTCGAAAAATTCGTGAACAGGGTTGGGCTTGGGGTTGGGAGAGCGAGAAAAGTGGCCGTTGCGGTCGGGATTCCGGCAATGGTCACTGTAGGCGATGCAAGCAATAATGCCTGCTGTTGAGCCGCCACCGTCGCCGCGGCGCTGGTGTACACAGCATCGACCTCATCCGCGCCGTCCTCTTCCCCGCCAAAAGCCGAGACCAAAGCGACAACGCCGGAGATGACGAGCAAGCCAACCAGAATCCACAGGAAGAGGTTTCGAGGCATTCCTGTTTGAGGTTTCATAGGTTTCAACATAAATTCTCCTTTAGTGTATGCAAGGATAACGATTATATGTGAAAAAAAGATAAGAGGATTTTCGCCTTCCCTACGATTTCCCTGCTTTTTTCGTACGAATGAGTCGCTGGATAAGGTAAAATCCCCGTTGCCGCACAATAAGACATGCTCATCTACGATCTTGATCTTCCCTCTCTCGAAACCATTTTCAAAGAATGGAGCGAACCTGCCTACCGTGCAAAACAGGTCTGGCAGGGTTTGTACCAGCACCTGTACTCCTCGCCAGAGGGATTCAGCAATATTTCGAACGCCCTGCGCGAAAGAATTGGCAGGGAATTCACCTTTGCACCCTTCTCCGTCAAAACCTACCGGGACTCTTCGGATAAATCCACACGCAAGACATTGTTTCAATTGCCCGACGGGAATTTGATCGAAGCGGTGTTGATGCGATACGGCGACCCGGCGGACGAGCATGGAATGCGTAATGCAAAATCCGTAATGCGTAACGCCTCCCAACTCACGAATTCTATTACGGATTACGGATTACGAATCACGAAGACCCGCCGCACCCTATGCATCTCCACCCAGGCTGGCTGCGCGATGGGATGCGTCTTTTGCGCAACGGGGCAGATGGGTTTCAAACGCAATCTTACAAAC
>DAOTXI010000640.1:0-1841 GCA_034435475.1 Anaerolineales bacterium | reverse complement strand
CGAACCCCCCCCCACAGAAGAAGCATTTCTTTTTGATGAGGCATCGGAGGTGACTGCCATCGAGGTCAGCAACGCCGAAGGTGTATCCGCCCGCATCGAACGGAATGCAGACAATGCCTGGGTGTTATCCAAGCCTGAGAAGGCAGAAGCAGACCAGGGCGCGTCTGAAGCGGCCGCATCCCAGATCGGCGCGATCCGTATCATCACCCCTGTCGAAAACGCGGACGACCTGTCCATCTTCGGGTTGGACTCGCCAGACACCCTGATCAATGTCGAGTTCGAGGATGGGACGAAAAGCACGCTCGAAGTGGGAGACAAGACCCCGACCGAAAACGGCTACTACGTCCGCAAGGATAAGAAGGATGTGTTTGTCGTGGCTTTGAGCGGGATCGATACGCTGAGGATTCTCGTCTCCGCGCCGCCCTACCTGCACACACCGACCCCCTCCCCAACGGCGACGTCCACGCCTCTCCCTACCGAGACGCCTGATCCTGCCGCCGAAGCGTCCACCACGCCGGAAGCGACTCGCACTCCCTAAAGTTCCCAACAGGGGCGACCCTCTTCCAAGGTCGCCCCTGCAAAATACAAGCGAGTAATACAAAAGCATTGCAAGGCACCTGTTGGTTGCATGGCTATTGCTTTTCCGCCTGAAAACGTGTATTCTAATTTTGGCAGTTGTTAGACAATTCTTATTGAAAGTTGGATGAGTTAATGGATGTAGACAAGATACTGATAAGCGAAGACAATGAAGAAGAATATTCCGCAATAGCGCGTTTGATCGAACTGGGGCGGCAAAAATCCTTTGTTACTCTCGACGATATATTACACTTCTTTCCCGAAGCCGAGCAGGATGTGGAACAACTGGAAGAAGCGTTTTCTGCACTCTTGAGCGCGGGTATCCCATTTGTAGAAGAAAGCATGACCCCCGAACCGACCGAGGAAGAACTCGTTGCGGTGGAGGAAAGCGGCGAAGCCGAACCCGAACCCGATCTGGCGCTCGACGACTATCTGGCAAATATTGATACCGACGACACAATCGGCTTGTACCTCAAGGAGGTCAGCCGCGTCCCGCTGCTCACGGCAACGGAGGAAGTCCAACTCGCCCAACGCATCGAACGCGGACGCTCCGCCCGTGAAGAACTGGCGCACGGTTCTGTTTCCCCCAAACGCCGTCTCGAACTCCGCCGCTTCATTGAAGACGGCTGGGCAGCGCGCGAACACCTGATTACGGCAAACTCCCGCCTCGTGATCTCGGTCGCAAAGAAATACATGGGGCGCGGCGTGCCCTTCCTCGACCTGATTCAGGAAGGCAATATCGGTCTGATCCGCGCCACGAAAAAATTCGATTACCGCCGCGGTCACAAGTTCTCGACCTATGCAACGTGGTGGATCCGCCAGGCAGTCACCCGCGCCATCGCCGACCAGGGACGCACCATCCGCGTGCCGGTCCACATGGGCGACCAGATCAACAAACTCCTGCGCGTCCAGCACCAACTCACCCAGCGCCTCGGACGCGAACCGAGCGTGGAAGAACTCGCCGAAGCCTTGGACGTGCCTCCCAAAAAAGTGGAGAACATGATCCAGGTGGCGCGCCGTCCGCTCTCGCTCGAAACCCCGACCGACGACGAGGAAGATTCGGTCCTTGGCGATTTCATCGAAGATGACGAAGCCCCCCCGCCCGACGACACCGCCACCTACAACCTTCTTCGCGAACACCTCGGCGAAGTGTTAAACGGACTGCCCCCGCGCGAAGTGCGCATTTTACAACTCCGCTACGGGCTGCTCGACGGTCAAGCATATACCCTCGAAGAAGTCGGGCGAAAAATGGGCGTCACCCGCGA
>DAOTXI010000639.1:0-4501 GCA_034435475.1 Anaerolineales bacterium | reverse complement strand
AAAGCGGAAATCATCAACCATGTCTACGCGTACGAACATTACCGGGCGTTCACCTCGTATTTCAGGTACAACGAACTCGGCTACCTGATGTACGACCCGAACGCGGATTCATAAACAGACACCCGCAATGCGGCAGTACAACGTGAGGTTTGGGGTGTGGCAAGCGGGATTAGCTCGGTTTTCTTTAGTCAACGTTACATAAACCCTGATGGGCAATACGATCTTGAGAAGGAATTGCAGGAAGCCTTCGATCAGGATGAGCAGGACTCGGACTTGAATGCCCAGCCGTATTTCGACGAATCGGATCATTTGCGCTGGCGCTCCTCCTTTCTGACTGCCGACATGATCGTGCTGGCGTTTTCGTTCTGGTTTCTGACTCTTGCGCAGGCAACGGAAAAGAAGATCAAATATCTTTGGGCGGCGCTGGGCGCGCTTGCCGGTCTGGCAGGCTTGGGCGGCATCATCATCGGGAGGTTCTTGATATGAAAGCCGAATCGCACAACGAACAGCGTTTTGAAAGCATGGTAACGGTCTTGATCGCATCTGTGGCGATCTGGGTCGCCATCACCGCCTACTTCCAGAACTATGCGTCGAACATCTCGGACCAGGCGCGGCGGCGGGCACAACAATTTTCCATCGAGGCCACCAAACGCGAGGTGAATGGCGCCATTCAGTTCAGTTATGAGTGGCAGGGCGCCTTCCAGACCTGGCGCGAAATCAGCTGGCAGATCACTGCCGCCCAGCAAAACGGAGATGCCGCCGCCGAAGCGCGACTGTATCAATTGCAGGACCGCATTGCCACGCTCAGCCTGCTGCTGGGACCGGATTACTTCGACCCGACCGTTGGCTGGCCCGACTCGAGCAAGTATGAAGCGGATTCCTACCTGGTCGAATCAACCCGCCTTTCCGAAACCTATCTCGCCGAATCGGAACTTGGGAATTTTACGGACAATACCGCCGATGGTCTCATCGTGCAGATCACCCTGCTGACTGTTTCACTTTCCTTATATGGTCTTTCAATGGCATTGAAGGGCAGGGTGCGCTGGTTGTTCGTGATCGTCGGTTCCGGGATCGTCGGGGTTTGCGTATTGTGGCTGGGATGGTCCATGCTTGAGTTGCTCATCCGCCCCGAGGTCAATCATGAGGCGATTCAGGCATATGCAGAAGGAGTCGGGCTGGAGTATCAGGGACGGCACGAAGAAGCCATCTCGCGGTTCAGCCTTGCAATCGAAAAAAACCCCTCGTATGCCAAAGCCTATTACGAGCGCGGGCTTTCGTATTATTCGCTTGGGGATATGCAGACCGCGCTCTCTGAAATGGAAGCCGCGCGCGCCAACGGGCTGGACGATACCAGCATCAACTGGAACCTTGGTTGGACGTACTACCTGACCGGGGAATACGAAAGGGCATTTGAAGCCAACGAGCGCGTGTTGAACGGGCGTCCCGAGGTTTTGGGCGTGCGCATGAATCAGGCGATCAGCCACCTTGTGAATGGCGACCTGGAAAATTCACTTGCGCAATACGATCTGTTGATTGCCGAAGCGCAGAGACAGGTCAATGAAGCGCGCGCAAACAATGCCGAGCCGTCGGCTTCGCTGTGGTATTACATGGATGCTGGCGCGCTCGATCTGCAAAACCTGATCGACACGCTGGATAACAACCCCAAGAGTTGGACCCAGGCTCCACCCCCCGACCTGATCCGCGGCGACCATGCCGCCATCCGCCAGTTTGCGGTGGAGCAGATGAAACGCTTAAAAGAATCGACTGTGGCGCTGGAATATACGGGGCAGCTGCCTGCGGGCGGTTCCTCCATGCTGGTGGAGCCGTTTGTGTTCGGTCAGATTACGGAGGTCAATGAGCAGGGTCTCATCACCGGGTTTGAGCCGATTGCGAACGATGTCGTCCCATTCGGCGAACAGGAATTCACGGTTCAATTCACCTATACCGGCGAAGCCCCCAAAGAAATGTTATGGAAGGTCTATGTGAACGGGCACGAAGACCAGGCGCTGCGCATTGTGGACACGACGGATGTCAGCGCGGGGAATACCTGGTACAAGACCTTCGGTTACAGTTACACCAACGTCTTCATCCTGAGCGAGGGCGAATACACGGTGGACCTTTACGCAGATAACATTCTCGTGCAAAGCGGAACTTTTTACGTGCAAGAGTAACCTGACCAATTTCCCCCTGTTCAATGGTCAGTCAATGGATTACAACAACCCCCATGACTGACCGACGACCTTCCATGCCGGGCAAAATCCGTTACCTGATTTTCGATCTCGGAGGCACGCTTATGTACGCCCGTAGGGATTGGGCATACATCTATACACAGGCAGATGCGGCGTTGATTCACTCCCTGCAAATTGAGGGCATTGACTTGAGCGCGAGGGTCTTCCGGGAGCGGCTGAGCCAGTATTACGCTCAACGCAACAAGGATCATTACGAGACGACGTATCATCTTGTCCTGCGGGAGTTGCTTGCAGAGTTGGGTCATGGCGATGTCGCCGAATCGGTCCTGCGGTCGGCGCTGGATGCGCTGTTTCGGGTTACGCAGTCAAATTGGGATTTGGAATCCGACTCGACAGAAACGCTTGAATCGTTAAACTCAGCAGGCTATCGGCTTGGAATTTTTTCGAACGCGGGCGACGACAAGGATGTGCAGGACCTGGTTCATTCGTTTGGGATCCGCAGGCATTTCGATTTTGTCCTGTCGTCGGCGGCGTGTTTCTACCGCAAACCGCATCCGCGCGCTTTTGAGATCGCGCTCGCCCAGTGGAATGCCACACCCGATGAAGCGGTGATGATCGGCGACAGCCTCGAGGCGGATGTTTTCGGGGCGAACCAAGCCGGGATCACTTCGATCTGGCTGACGCGCCGCGCCCAATTTAGGGATGAGGACATCCGGCGCATCCAACCGGACTTTAGCATTCGCAAACTCTCTGAGTTGATGCCGACCCTCGAACGGATCGCCATCACGGATGGTCGGGGAGACGGCTTTCTCAAGGAAAATTGATCAGAGCGTTGGGGGAGGGGGATGGGTGTTTGTCCTTGTGCTATACTGTAAAAAATTGGTGGATGGCCGTGCAAAAGAAATGCGGTATGAATGTCCCGCCACATTTGACGGCTTGTTACGGCAAATCTCAGTGACCCAAAATCCCCTTACGAAAAGAGGCGCCCCATGTGTGATACGCTGATCGCTACCAAACTCGCCGGTTTGAATGGTGTGGCTGTGTTCGGGAAGAATTCGGACCGACCGCCAAACGAGGGGCAGTCCATGGTGTATTTTGCGGCGGCAGACCATGCGCCGGGAAGCAACGTTAAATGCACGTATATTGAAATTCCGCAGGCGGCGCATACTCATGCGGTGCTGCTCTCGAAGCCGTATTGGATGTGGGGGGCGGAGATCGGGGTGAACGAACACGGATTGGTGATCGGTAATGAGGCGGTCTATTCGAAGGTTCCGGCGAACAAGGAAGCGGCGCTGTTGGGCATGGATATGCTGCGGATCGCGCTTGAACGCGCTGTGACGCCGCGAGAGGCGGTGACGGTGTTGACTGATATGCTGGAGCAGTTCGGTCAGGGGGGCAATTGCGCGGCGAACGGCGAGCATATGTATTATCACAACAGTTTTATTGTTGCGAATGCCGATGATGCCTGGGTGCTCGAAACTGTGGACAAGCAATGGGCGGCAAAGCAGGTGAAGGATGTTTACACGATCTCAAACTGCCTGACGCTGGGTAATCAATACGATCTTTCGTCCGAGGCGCTGGTGGATTTTGCCACACAAAAGGGGATTTCAAAATCGAGGGATGATTTTCATCTTGCGCGCGATTTCAGCGATTTTCTGTATACGACCTTTGCGAAGGGCAGAACGCGGCGCGAGTCCACGTTCGGGACGCTGGATGGGGAAAAGGGCAAGGTGGGGGTTGAGACGATGATGGCAACGCTGAGGCATCACAAACATGCGGATTTCGATCCGCGCACGAGTATCAGCGAGCAGGATGTTTGTATGCATGCGGGATTCGGTCCGATTCGCATCAGTCAGAGCACGGCTTCGCTGGTGGTGTATTTGGATAAGTCGAATCCGATCATTTTTGCGACGGGGACGGCGGCTCCATGCACGAGCGTGTTCAAACCTTTCTGGATGGATTCCGCTTCTTTCTTAAGCGGTGAGCCGGTTCCGACCCATCAGGCAGACTCCAACTCCCTGTTTTGGTCCCATGAAAGGCTGCATCGCTCTGTCCTGCATAATTATCGCGACCGTTTGAATGCTTATGCGGCAGACCGCGATGCGCTGGAGAAGAAGTTCATTGCGGGGGCGATGAAGTTGATCTCTGCGTCGGCAAAGGAAAGGGTTGAGTTCAGCCGGGCATGTTACGAGGAAGCCCGCGCCGCGGAATCTGACTGGTTGAAGCGGGTGGAGGCTGTGCCGGATAAGAAGTCTTTCCTTCATGCAATGGCGTGGAGTGGGTTAAATCAGAAGGCGGGGTTGGGGGAGAAG
>DAOTXI010000638.1:0-1875 GCA_034435475.1 Anaerolineales bacterium | reverse complement strand
GTATCAACCCCGAGAACGCGATCGCCCATTCGCGTCTCGCGCAGGTGCATGAAGTGCTCGGCCACGCCCAGCAAGCCGCCATGGAATACCTCGCCATCGCCAGCATCCTGCAACGCGCTGGAAACGCCGATAAAACGCAGGAGATGGTCAACAAGGCGCAATCTCTCGTGCCCAACAGCGTCGAAGTCAAACAAGCCCAGACCTTGCTAAAAACCGGGCAACTCCTCCCCAAACCGATTCGAGCCAAAGGCGGGACGGGACCCATCCGCATGGCGCAAGTCAAGCAATTGGAAACCCAACCCCGGATGAAAACCGCCTCGGGGCTGGACCCGATCCTGGAGGCGCGTCAGAAGGCTTTGACTCAACTGGCAGAATTACTCTTCGATTTCTCCGACGATAACAGCCCCGCCGCCCAGGACCGCAAAGGCATCTCCGCCATCATGCGCGGGACCGGCACGATCTCGACTCAGTCCGAACAGGTCAAAGTGGTTCTACATCTCGGTCAAGCCATTGACGCGCAATCGAAAGGCAACGACTCACTCGCCGCCGAGGAGATGGAAGCCGCGCTCAACGCCGGTTTCACCAGTTCGTCGCTGTATTTCAACCTCGGTTATCTGCGCTACAAAGTGGAGCGATATGAAAGCGCCCAGCGCGTCCTACAAAACTCCGTCAAACATGAAGATTACGGACTGGCATCCCGCCTCCTGCTCGGCGACATCGTCTCCCGCAAAGGCGCGTTCCGCGATGCGGCAATCGAATATCTCGAAGCATTGAAATTCGCAGATGCGATGACCGCCCCGCCCGAACAAGCCGACGATATCCGCCAGCAATACGAACCGCTGATCGAATCCTACCAAAACCAGACCGAAGAAGCCCCCCTGCGCAAAGTCTGCGACAATATCAAAGGCTTGCTCCTGCGGGCAGATTGGCGCGACCAATTGCACAAGGTCCGAGAGCAGATGCCCAAGCAGGAGGGCGGCATCCCCGCCCCATTGGCAGAAATGATCCTGCAAGCGCAATCCAGCTCGGTCCTGGATTCGATGAACCGCATCAATCAACTGGCGCGCATGGGCAGCCTGCGCTCCGCCATGGACGAAGCCTACGACGCCCTCCAGCAAGCCCCCACCTACCTTCCACTCCACATCATTATGGGAGACCTGCTTGTTCAGGAAACGCGCATTCCTGATGCGATTGCCAAATTCGGTGTAGTGGCTCACGCCTATAGCGTGCGCGGCGAAGTGTTGCAAGCCACGAAATTACTGCGCCGCATCATCCAAATTTCACCGATGGACCTCGGCGCCCGCAACCGCCTGATTGACCAATTGGTCGCGCGCGGACAGGTGGACGACGCCATTCAGGAATACCTCGAACTCGCCGCCATCCATTACCGGCTTGCCGAACTGGACATGGCTCGCAAAACCTACACCAACGCCCTACGCCTCGTCCAACAGGGAAGCGCCAGCCGCGACTGGAACAGCCACATCCTGCAACGCATGGCGGATATTGACATGCAGCGCCTTGATTGGAAACAGGCTCTGCGCGTCTTCGAACAGATCCGCACCATTGCCCCCGATGATGACGCCGCGCGCAAACAATTGATCGAATTGAACATGCGCATGGGGCAGGCAGATCGCGCCATGAGCGAACTGGAAGCCTACATCACCCACCTCGAAAGCCAGGGAAAAAAGGAACCCGCCCTGACCTTCCTCGAAGACCTGATCCGCGAACACGAAGACCAGCCGTTATTGAAGCGCACTCATGCCGCCTTGTTGCACCGCATGGGACGCACCTCCGAAGCCGTACCCATTCTTGACAAATTGGGAGATGCCCTGCTCGAAAAGGGCGATAAACAGGGAGCGATGGATGTCATCAACC
>DAOTXI010000637.1:0-1887 GCA_034435475.1 Anaerolineales bacterium | reverse complement strand
GATGTCAATATGGCGTGGATGTGGGCGCGGATGCATGCCCGCACAACACGTCTCGGTACCTTCGAGGGCGGGTTTCAGAAATTCGCCGATCTCTTCGCTGAGAAACTGCGCCAGCAGGGTGTGGAGATTCGGCTTGGGATGGGCATCCAGTCCATTGAGAAGAATCAAGCCAAAGTCGAGGTACGAAGCGGGGCGGGGGTCGAATCCTATGATAAGGTTTTGGTCACCACATCCCCCAATCAAATGGCGAAGTTATGTCCGCAGTTGCCCGAATCCTATTTGAAGGGTTTGCTGGAGTTGAAGTCGATGGGCGCGGTGGTGATGACGCTTTCGTTGAAGCACCCGCTTTCCAAGGAAGGCTATTACTGGTTCAATGTGCCGAAGGAGGAGGGCTACCCCTTCCTCGCGCTGGTGGAGCATACGAATTTTGTTTCAAAGGATCATTTCGGCGGCGATCATATTGTGTATGCGGGGGATTACCTCGAGTTGGGTCATGAATATTTTTCATTAAGTGATGAAGAGTTGCTCGAGAAATTCATCCCCGCTTTCGAGAAGTTCAACCCTGAGTTCAAACGCGATTGGGTGAAAAAGATTTGGGTACACAAGACGAACTACGCCCAGCCCGTCCCGCTGGTGGGGCATTCAAAAAATATTCCCGCCATTCAAACACCCATAGAAGGGTTGTACTTCGCTTCGATGAGTCAGGTCTACCCCTGGGACCGGGGGACGAACTTTGCGGTGGAAATCGGAAGACGCGCCGCGGGGATGATGAAGCAGCAGGCAGATGCAGTATTTCTTGATCGGTAAAACCATCCTCCAGTAGGGTTTGCCGGGGTTACTTTTCCGGTAAATTTGTAATCGGTGTATAATCCACCATCATTTTGCGCGGCAAAATGAAAACTTTCATTTCTCTCTATTGGAGGAGAATCGTATGAAACGAAATCTGTTCGCTTTGCTTTCGTTGCTGGTGCTTGCGAGCATGGCTCTCGCCGCCTGCGGTGGCGCGCCCGAAGCCACTGAAGCAGCCCCCGCCACCGAAGCAGCCCCCGCCACCGAAGCCCCGGCTGCTACTGAAGAAGCCGCCTGTGCTCCGGCTGTACCCGGCTGGGACCCCACCACTGCTGAAACCGGCGAAAAAGGCATCACCATTGCCTTCGAGCAGGAACCCGATCAGGCTGTATCTCAGTATAGCAACATGAGCTTTTCCGCCTGGATCTGGCAGATGTATGGCATTGGTCCTGGAAAATGGGATGATCAAAACAATCTGGTTGCCTATGCCGCGGAAGAAATCCCAAGCGCTGAAAATGGCGGGGTTTCGGAAGACGGCTTGACGATCACCTACAAACTCAAGGACTGCATTTTCTGGTCCGATGGCGAGCCGATCACAGCCAATGACTTTGTGTTCAACTGGCAGTCTGCGATGGACCCGGCGAATGCCCCCGTCAGCCGCGGCGGTTGGGACAAGATCGCCAGCGTCGAAGCGCCCGATGACAAGACCGTGGTAATCACATTCTCGGAGCTCTATCCTTCCTGGCCCACGATCTTCAACCTCGGTCCTAACAACCTTAGCGGCGGCTTGCTCCCCGCCCACATTTTCGAGGGACAGACCGGTCTCGAAACCAACCCGCAGATTCACCAACCCACCTGGGCTGGCGGTCCGTTCGCCATCAAGGAATGGGTGGCTGGCGATCACATGACCCTCGTCCGCAACCCGAACTACTTCGGCACCCCCGCCAAGTTGGACTACATCAACATCAAGTTCGTCCCCGATCCTGAATCGGGTCTCGCCGCCCTCCAGGCGGGTGACGTGCAGTTGATGGTCAACCTCGCTGAATCCGATATCGAAACCGTCAAGGGACTCGAACCCCAGGGTATTCTCCTGCGCGT
>DAOTXI010000636.1:0-8840 GCA_034435475.1 Anaerolineales bacterium | reverse complement strand
ACCCGGCATTGCTCGAAAAAATCCGCATGAAGCCGATGCGCACACTCTCCGGTGTGACCACGGTGACGGCGCTGACCAAGCCCTATCCCTGCCCGGGCAAGTGCATCTTCTGCCCCACCGATGTACGCATGCCCAAAAGTTACCTGCCCGATGAACCCGGAGCGATGCGTGCGCTCGAGCATAAATTTGACCCGTACACGCAGGTCGTTGCGCGCATTCGGGCTTTGAAAAATCTCGGTCACCCCACAGACAAAATTGAATTGCTGATTCTCGGCGGCACGTGGTCTTCGTATCGCCGCGATTATCAGGAATGGTTCATTGGTCGCTGTTTCGACGCGATGAACTCTACCGAAGTCCTTTCGCCCGTCGAGCCAGAGCGGACAGAGCAGATGGATTCGTCGGTGTTGACCAATATCCACTCGGTGAATGAAACTGCGCCGCACCGCAACGTGGGATTGGTGATCGAAACTCGACCGGATGAAATTACTCCCGACGAGATCAAGTGGCTGCGTCACCTCGGTGTGACCAAAGTGCAGATGGGTGCGCAAAGTTTCAATGACCGCATTTTGGAAATCAACAAACGCGGACATGGCGTGGAAAGCACCCGTCAAGCCACGGCATTGCTCCGCGCCGCCGGGTTCAAGATCGTCCTGCATTGGATGCCGAATCTTCTAGGCGCCACTCCGCAATTAGACCGCGAAGATTTCGCCCGTTTGTGGAATGACTTCTGCCCGGATGAAATAAAAATTTACCCCAATCAATTGCTCGCGAATGCCGAGTTGTATGAATATTGGCAGCGCGGAGAATTTCAACCATACACCACCCAAGAACTCGTGGATTTGATCGCAGACATCAAACCGTCCATTCCACGCTATTGCCGTGTGAATCGCGTCATCCGCGATATTCCGGGGAACAATGTCGTCGAAGGGAATCGACGCACGAGTTTGCGTCAGGACGTACACGATGAAATGAAAAAGCGCGGCACGAAATGTCAGTGCATTCGCTGTCGTGAAGTGAAAGGCAAGACGGTTGAACTTTCTTCGTTGGCGTTGAATGACCTTGTCTATCAAGCTGGGAAAGCCGAAGAACATTTCATTTCGTTCGTCACGGCAGAAGATGGTTTGGCTGGGTTTATCCGTTTGTCTTTACCGTCGAAAGAATCTCCCGAAACCGGCATGACCGATCTCAACGGCGCGGCGCTCATCCGTGAAGTGCATGTGTATGGGCAGTCTTTGGGCGTGGGCACAGAAAAGACAGGCGCGGCGCAGCATGTGGGGCTTGGCACGCGCCTGCTCGAAGAAGCAGAACGGGTTGCAAAAGAAAAGGGGTTCAAAAAACTCGCCGTCATCGCGGCGGTGGGCACGCGCCAGTATTATCTGGATCGAGGCTTTGAACGCGGGGAATATTATCTCGTGAAGGAAATTAAATGACCCATCGTTCCGGCTTTATCGCCATTATCGGTCGCCCCAATGTGGGCAAGTCCACCCTACTCAACGCCTTGCTTGGTCAAAAGATCGCTGCCGTATCGCCGCGTCCGCAGACCACGCGCAAACGTCAACTCGGCATTCTCACGCTCGACAATGCCCAACTGGTCTTCGTCGATACGCCCGGCATTCATCAAGCCAAACATAAACTTGGTGAGTTCCTCAACTATGAAGCCGAAGATGCTCTCGATGGTGTGGATCTGATTCTCTGGCTCGTGGATGTATCCACCTCCCCGACCGAAGAGGACAAGAATATCTCGACTCTCCTCTATGGCATTTCGCCTCGCACTCGCCGGATGCTGGTTCTAAACAAAACAGACCTGGTGCAACCCGACGAATTGTCTGCGCGCGAGGGTGAGTATTCAAAATTGATTGACAAGGCGACTGTAATGCACGTCTCTGCAGCGCGAAGGCTTGGGCTGGGCGAACTGACCGAAGCGCTGATTCAAGCCGTCCCCGAGAGAGAAGCGGATTATCCCGAAGATCAGATCACGGACTTGTATGAAAAAGAAATCGCTGCCGATCTGATCCGCGAAGCCTGTCTCATCAAATTGCGCGATGAAGTGCCGCATAGCATGGCGATCCGCATTGATGAATTCAAGGAACGCGAGAATGGAATGGCGTATATTGCGGCCACGATTTTGGTGGAACGCGAATAGCAAAAGGGAATTGTGATTGGCGAAGGCGGCAGGATGTTGAAGGCGATTGGGAGCGCGGCGAGAAAAGAGATCGAAGAGATGGGCGGAAGAAAAGTTTTTCTGGAATTGCGCGTGAAGGTCTCGAAAGACTGGCGCGACGACCCGTATATGTTGAAGCAGTTGGGGTATGGGAAGAGGAAATGAATCTGGTTTTCACTTTCCACTTTCTAGTTGGCGGGTAGAAAGTGGAAAGTGGTTATCTCTCTCATCCGATTCTGTCATCAATCCCGAAACACCACCGTCTTATTCCCGTTCAACAATACGCGTTCTTCAAGATGATAATAGACCGCGCGCGCCAATACGCGACTCTCGATCTCGCGCCCCTTGCGGATCAAATCGTCGGGATCGTCGGCATGGCTGATGTGTTCGACGTCCTGCGCGATGATGGGTCCTTCGTCCAAATCTGAGGTAACGTAATGAGCCGTGGCGCCGATGATCTTCACGCCGCGCTCGTATGCCTGATGATACGGTTTGGCGCCCTTGAACCCCGGCAAAAAACTGTGATGAATGTTGATGCAGCGACCCGAAAGATAGCGCGTCAAATCGTCGGACAGGATCTGCATGTAACGCGCAAGGACGACCAGTTCGGCTTGCGTCTCTTCAACGACCTGTTTGATCCGCGCTTCCTGCTGTGGTTTGGTCTCTGGCGTGATGGGCAGGTGATAAAAGGGAATGTCGCCGAGAATGGAATTTTTCAACACCTCGCGCGAATGATTGGAAACCACGCCGACCACGTCCATTTTAAGTTCGCCGATGCGGGTACGATAGAGCAGGTCGCCAAGGCAATGGTCGAATTTGGAAACGAGCAGCAGCGCGCGCTGTTTGTGTTCGGCGGGACGCATACGCCAGGTCATGCCGTATTCCTGCGCCAGCGGCTCGAATTTTTCCCGCAGGGTCTGAATATCCGTCTGTGACTCAAAGGCGACGCGCATAAAGAAGAGACCCGTTTCGCGGTCGTTGAATTGCCCGGCTTCCATGATATTCCTGCCGTTTTGGAAGAGCAAACCCGTCACCTTTGCCATCAGACCCGGGCGGTCGGCGCAGGAAACCTTTAAAATGTAATTCATGCCGTCTTTGCATCCATCATTGACAAACCTTCATCCACAACCTGCAACCCTTCCTCCAACTGTTCTTTCGAAATGATTAGCGGAGGCGCGATAATGAGGATGTTCTTGAACGTGAACACATACACGCCATTTTGGATGAGGAAACTTTTCAGCGGCGCGACATCCAACGGCTCTTTCGTCTCGCAGTTCTTGACCAACTCGACTCCTGCGAATAACCCGATGTAACGAACATCCCCAACCGAGGGATGTTTTGCTTTTAATTTTTCCAGTCGCTCACCGAGATACGCGCCCATCTCACTGACACGCTTGAAGACGTTTTCTTCTTCGTAGGCATCAATCGTCGCAACCGCCGCCGCGCAGGAGATGGCGTGACCGTTGTAGGTCAGCCCCGCGTATAAAACGTGATCGTCGAAATGCTTTGCAATTTTCTCCGAGACAATCACCGCGCCCAGTGGCATATAGCCTGATGTGATTCCCTTCGCGGTGGTGATGATGTCAGGGACGACGTTCCAATTATCCACCGCAAACCATTTGCCCGTGCGCCCCCAGCCGCTCATCACTTCGTCGGAGATGAGCAGGATGCCGTACTTATCGCAGATTTCGCGCATTCGGGGCCAGTAATCATCCGGCGGGATGATGAGTCCATTCGTGCCTGTCACGCCTTCGAGAAAGATCGCCGCGATCTGGTCGGGACCTTCGTGCTGAATCACCTCTTCGACATGGCTGATGCACTGGCGTTTGCACGAGTCCTTCGTCCAGCCAAACGGACAACGATAGCAGTACGGGTCAAGGAAATGAACCACGCCCGAAATCGAAGGCTCAGAAGCGAGACGGCGATAATCGCCTGTGAGAGCCACCGCGCCATGTGTCGCGCCGTGATACGAGCGATACCGTGCCAGAATCTTGTGCCGTCCAGTATATTGCCGCGAAATCTTGATGGCGTTCTCATTCACATCCGAGCCGCCGAGAGTGAAGAAAGTTTTCTTCAAATCGCCAGGCGTGATCTCTGCCAGTTTCTTGCCGAGACGGGCGCGCGGCTCCGTGGCATGGAACGGACTGATGTAGGTCAACTTCGCGGCTTGGTATTGAATCGCCTTCACCACCTTCGGGTGTTGATGACCTAAATTAGAATTCGCCAACTGCGAAACCATATCAAGATAGCGCTTGCCGTTCGCGTCCCAAAAGTACACGCCCTCCGCATGGGTCACAGGAATCGGATTCAACTTCCCTTGTGCCGTCCATGAGAAGAAGGTGTATTCCTTGTTGAAGTCAACGATTTCTTCAGCTGTCAGTTCTTCTGTCAATTCGAGTGTGTTCATTCATTCTCACTTTATTGATATTGTAGGGGCGACCCGTCAGGGTCGTTAATAACTTTGGAATGCAAAGAAGGGTCGCCCTGATTGGCGGGATTATATTGCCGTCATAGGGCGACCCTTTTCTGCACAACGCGGTAATGGTTGGATGTGGACGGGTCGCCCCTACTTATGTAGGTTCCTCTCCGCCACAAAACTCAAGCCCTTCTCCGTCAACGCCCAGGCGGTGCGATTACAGGCGTCCACTTTGTCGAGATAGTTTTGGAGCAGGTTATCCCAATCGCCGCTTTCGATGACTTCCTTTTTCTCGCGGAAGTAATCCAGCACATCGGAGAGGTGGGCGCGGGTCATATCCACTTCGGGGTCGCCGCCTTCGTGTTTCGCGGCGATGTTCGCCACACGCGCGGCAACGTCCACGAGTTCAGTGCGGCGGTTATACGGCTGGATGACAATGTTCTTCTGCGGCTCGGTGATGTGATGTTCAAAACGCACAACCTGCTCGAAGCCCAGCGCCTTGCGAAAATCCGCGCTCAATTCCATCGTTTCGTTGTTGATCGAGTTCGACCAGTTGAAACCGATCAGAGGACTCGTTCCATCGTCGCGGCTGAACAGTTTCGCCATCGTCATGATCCACAGCGCGTTGTAGGGGTTGTCCGCGCCGAAGAACACGCTGATCTTAAATTGAATATCCACGCCGAGTTTGTAAAGCATGAAGCCGAGCAGGATCGTGCCCGCGTTGAAATTCAACACATGCTGCACACCGTAGTTGGTGTAGTAATACAAAAATTCATCGAGCCATTGCAGGGCATGTTCATTGGGTTGACCAATGCCGCCGAAGTAGCCTGTAATTGTTGCGGGTCCGCCGAGGTGCGGGTTCGAGCCATCGGTGCCTTTCGTGTCGAGCGTCTCCACGAACGACGCGCCGATGATGTCCAATGCGGCAACAATCGCGGGTAAATCTCCATCAGCCTCTGACTCTTTCATCTTCCGTACAGCGATGTAACGCCCAGGCATGAGCGTCTTGTTTGCAACCGCCTGCTCCGCCATGACTCGAATCCATGGGAAGTATTGCAGGGCAGACACTTCGAGCGTGACGGCGTTCTCGTCCATAAACTGGATTTGCTTCGCCGCGTCGCCCCTAACTTTGAGCCTGTATTCTGCGACCGAAATGAATCTGCCGCTGTCACGTTGTTCGATCAGCCAGTTGAGGTCTTTGAGATAGTCAGGCGCTTTGGCTTCCACCTGTTTGAAGAGATTTTACATCTTGCGCGATTCGCGATGTTTGCGGTTGATCTCTTCGGGCGTTCCATATTTCGCAACCACATCGAAGAAGTTCTTCATCACGCGCGAGTTCGGGTCGAGTAAAACGGAATTGATGGAGTTGAGAAGTTCGGGGTTGATCTTCAAAAGATTTTGTGTGTTCATTTTAGTTTCCTTGGGTTGAACGTTGAAGGTTCAATGGTACAGGTTGCAGGTTCTATAACTTTCAACCTGCAACCTTCAAACCTGTAACTTAATCCAGCATCTTCAACAACTCGTCATATTCTTCATCAGGCATCCCGAACCAATTCTCTTTGGCGGGGAAGGTCTTCTCTGTTACTTCCTTGACATAGCCATTGAGACCTTCGCGGATGACTGCGCCCGCGTCCGCGAAGACTTTCGCCATGCGCGGCTTGAACTTGGGATACAGTGCAAACGCATCGTGATAGATGAGCAGTTGTCCGTGCGCGTGAGGTCCCGACCCCAACGACATGATGATGCAATTCTTCGCACGTTCGGTGATGAGTTGACAGAGTCTATCGGGAACGAGTTCGAGCAGGATGCAGAACGCGCCCGCATCTTCGAGCGCCTTCGCGTCGTCCACGATCTTCTTTGCCAGCGAAGCAGACTTTCCCTGCAACTTGAACCCGCCCAGGGCGGAGACAGATTGAGGCGTGAGTCCGAGATGTCCGATGGCGGGAATGCCCGCATCCACAATCCCTTTGATGCGATCCGCCATCGCCGCGCCGCCTTCCAGTTTGATGCAGTCACAGCCTGCTTCCGCCATGAAACGTCCCGCGTTGCGAATGGCGGATTCGACGCTCGGCTGGTAGGTCATGTACGGCATGTCGCCGACCAGCCAAACGTTGGGCGCGCCGCGTCGCACCGCCGCCGAGTGACGGATCATGTCGTCCATTGTGACGGGCAGGGTCGAGTCGTAGCCGAGCATGGTCATGCCAAGGCTGTCGCCGACGAGGATCATATCCACGCCTGCCTGGTCCTGCATGTATGCGGTTGGATAATCGTAACAGGTGAGCCAGGTGATGGGTTGTTTCTCCGCCACTTTTTGATACAGCCCTGGCAGGGTCATTTTCTTGCGCGGTTCAGTCATGAGATGCCTCCGTTTACAAAATGGTTTCGCATTCCGCATACGGAGTCAAAAGTCTTGTCTCGAGCCATCGAAAGGCTCCCGACTTTTGAAATCCAACGACGGGAGTCGTTGGAGTCCGTTTTGTTACTCCAGCGGTAATGCGGCGGTCGACTTAACTTCTGTGAACACAAGGCTGGTATGAATGCGCGACACGCCGGGGATGGGCGTGAGGCGGTTCACGGCAAAGCGTTCCAGTTCCTTCCGGCTGCGGAAGACCACCTTGAGCAGGTAATCGTACTCGCCGGTGATGTGGTGACATTCGAGCACTTCGGGCATGTCCTGCACCAGCTTGCGGAAATTTTCGACCTGCTCGAATTGATGCGTCTGCATTCCAATATGAATGAAGCACAACAGGTCGTACCCGGCTTTCTCGCGGTCAACGATGGCGGCGTAGTTTCGGATGTAGCCGTCTTTCTCAAGCCGCTTGAGCCGGGTAAGCGTGGCAGGCGGCGAAAGGCTGATGCGGCGCGCCAATTCCACATTGGTCAGGCGTCCATCAGTCTGTAGTTCGCGGAGCAGGGCTTTGTCGAGTTCGTCCAGCACAGTGTTCTGTAAATGGTTTAGCATGAATCACCTCTGAGTTCAATATTGTTTTGTCACTTTTTATAACGACAAAACTAATTATATGAGAACCGCCCATTAACCGAATTTTATTCGCATTGAGTCCAATATCATCCCGCCCCGCTTAATTTTGTAAAGTGAAAAATGAGAACAAAAAAGCGGGTGGATGTCGCCTCTGCCCGCTTTTGGACACGCCGGGAGTTTATCTGCCTTTCAAAGGTTTGAATCCCTCCCCAAGCGCCTCATGCGCGAAGCCGATGACCATGAAGGCTTCGGGGTCTTTTTCGTGAACGATGGCTTTTAGTGTGGCGATCTCTGCGCGGTTGACGACGCAGTAAAGAACGGGTCGGCTGTTGCCGGTGTATGCTCCCCTGCCTTCGAGCCAGGTCACGCCACGCTGGAGCTCATCAATTACACAAGTTGAGACTTCCTCAGGTTTGGCGGTGACGATCATCGCCGTGCGGACGGTCCCGCCGCCTTCGAGCACGGTCTCAGCCACAAGTCCGCTGATGTAGAGGGCGACCATGGCATACAAGGCGGGCTTCCAGCCAAAGACGAATCCAGCGGAGAGGATGACCAGCGTATCCACCATCAGGTAACTTTGAGTCATGGGAATCCCGCGCCAGTGATTGAGCACCCGCGCCAGAATATCCGAGCCGCCGCTGGAACCTCTGGCGCGATAGACCAGCCCGTACCCAATTCCGCTGACGATGGCGCCATACAAGGTGTTGAGAAAGATGTCATCCTTCAATTCAGCGATCAGGACCTGTGAATACGATTGGAAGATGTCCATGTTCGATAACAGGTCAATGAACAGCGAATAGGTCAGGATGGCTACCCCGGTACGCATGGCAAATTTGAATCCGCCCAGCAGCCGCCAACCGAGGATGAAGAGGGGGATATTGCCAATCAGAACCATCAGACCGATGGGCCAGTCTGTGGCGCTGTTGATAATCTGGGCAATACCGCTCACTCCGCCCGAGGCAAGGCTGGCGGGAATGAAGAACAATTGCAGGCTGATCGCCTGAATGAGACTGGAAAAGATGATGAGCAGGTAGTCTCGAATCGTGGGGAAATATTTTTTCATTCACGTTCCTTTCAAGCCGGGAATTATAGCCGGGTAAAACGGACTCCGACATCTCCCGACGTTGGAATCTCCAAAGTCAGGAGACTTTGGAGTCCAAAAGAGGGTTTGGTAAAATCCACTCACTATGCAAATGAAGAAATGGCAATTCTGGCTTGGGGCGCTGATCAGCGTCCTTTTTTTGTGGCTCGCACTGCGCGGGTTGAAACTGGGCGACTTCTGG
>DAOTXI010000635.1:0-7047 GCA_034435475.1 Anaerolineales bacterium | reverse complement strand
GAATTCGACCAGCCAGATGCCCCAGCGGAATCCGCGCCCGAGGCGCAGGGCAAACGCGTTGACGTAAAAAATGGCGGGCGGTTTGCTCTCCCAAACATCCTGATAGGGCAGGTATCCCTTTGCGATCTGTTTGCCGATGTAGGCGTATAAGCCATAATCGCGGTTGGGGATTTCGATGCCGGGGTTGGTTTGCGTAAGGATGATGAGTGTGAGTAGGGCGAAGAAGATGGCAGGCAGGACCCGGTTTAGGAGTTGATGGTTTGATTTTTCGCTGGTTGGGGTCATGGGTGCGGCGATTATAACATTCGGCTTTTAATGTTTGGCTGTGGCAAAGCGGCTTGGTACGAACTTTTTTTCGTACACGGACTGGCACGGAGAGCAGGGAAAGAGAGCAGAATGCTTTAAGTATCCGTCAATTCCGCGTGCTCCGTGTACAAAAGAAGATTGTTTGTTTGACTTTGATGCAACCTTGACTTTTAATGCGGCCGTAATATCAAATCTGGTAGTTACGCGATACAATAAATTCACGCGCCCTCAAATTTTATTGATTGCAGGATAGGATTTGCAAGCCATGCCTTCCATCCCCGTTAGCAAGACCAAGATCGTCCCGCCCAAACGGCGCCCTGAGTTATTGAGGCGCAAACGCCTGCTGGAGTTGTTGTATGAAGCGTTTGATAAAAAGCTGACGCTGGTCTCCGCGCCCGCGGGGTATGGGAAGACCTCCCTGCTGGTGGATTTTGCCGACCTGGGCGACCTGCCATGCTGCTGGCTGTCTCTGGATGAGTTGGACCGCGATCCGCAAAGATTTGCGTCGTATTTTATCGCCGCGCTGGCGGAGGGTTTTCCTGCTTTTGGGGCACAATCGAAAAGTATTCTGGAGGGGATGAAATCCTTTGAACAGGACCTGGAGCGGCTGCTCGTAACGCTGGTCAACGAACTGTATGAAAACGTCAAGGAGCATTTTATTTTTGTCCTTGACGATTTCCACCTGTTGGAGGATGTCGTTCCGATCAATGAATTTGTCAACCGATTTTCGCAGTTGGTGGATGACAACTGTCATGTTGTGATTTCGTCGCGCAGGCTGGCAGGGCTAAAGGACATGCCAGTCTTCGTTGCAAAGGATCAGGTCGGCGGCTTGAACTATGCCGAGCTTGCCTTCAAGGCGGAGGAACTTCAGGCGCTGGCTTTGCAAAATGGCGGCGCGCAAATAAGCGATGAAGAGGCGAGCCGGTTGATCGAAGAGGCGGAAGGCTGGATCACCGGATTACAATTTTCAGATGGCGACCGTCTTCGGGGCGGAGCAAAACCGCCCGCCTTTGGGGGCGAGTCCAACCTTCATGAATATTTCAGCCATCAGGTCCTGGACCGTCAGACGCCGGAACTGAGACTTTTTGTTCTGCGCACTTCATTGCTGGATGAATTTGACGCTGCGTTGTGTGAAAGCGTTCTTTCGCCTTTTTATCCGGAGCCTCAAAATTGGCAGGCGTGGATCAAGACATTCTCGACGAATAATCTATTTACCCTGCCGGTTGGCGAAGATGGACGCTGGCTTCGATATCATCACCTGTTCCGCGATTTCATCCGTGATAGGTTCGAGCGCGAACGTCCAGAGGAGGTCAAGCCGGTCCTGACGCGTCTGCAAACCGCCTACGAGGCGATGGGCGAGTGGGCAAAGGCGTACCATATCTGCCAGAAGTTGGATGATATGGATACCCTTGCGAGTCTGGTCGAGCGGGCAGGGAGCCCCATGCTGGTCAGCGCCCACTTGACGGTCGAGAACTGGCTGAACGACCTGCCCCCATCCATGCTGCGGACGAGACCGGGACTGCTTTCGCTGCGGGGAGTGATAGCGCAATTGAAGGATGATTTTGGAGAAAGTTTGCGCCTGCTCGAACAGGCTGAGGCGGTCTTCCGGCAAGGCAACGATATAAAAGGTCTGGCTCTTACCCTGACACGCAAAGCGACTTCCAATCGTTTTCTGGCAAATTACGACGCTTCATTACGTGATGCTGAAGAGGCGGTCCAGATCACCGATGGACATGACGACCTGCAATCATTTCATGCAGACGCGCTGAGGGTCAAAGGGCTTGTCCTTTTCAGGCTTGGTCAGGCGAGTCAGACGGCTACCTGCCTTGAGCAGTCGCTGGCAATTCATACCCGGTTGAAAGATGTGTCGCAAACTCCTGTTTTATGGATGGAAACAGGGATGGCGTATCGCGCAATCGGGGATTTTACACAGGCAAAAACCGCCTATGAAAAAGCGTTGAATATATGGCGTAAAGAAGGGAATCTCTTCCGGCAGGCGAGTTTGCTGAATAACCTGGGCGGTTTATACCAGACTTTGGGCGAGTATGAAAAATCGGTTCAAGCATTTGAGGAAGGACTTCTCTGCGCCCAACGCAGCCATAATATGCGTCTGAACGCTTTGATCTCCATCAGCCTTGGCGATCTGTATCTTGAGATCGAAGATTTGGAGATGGCGGAAAAAAACTACAAACATGCATCCGATGTCCTTCAGACAATGAACGACTCTTTCCTGTCCCATTCGCTCTCCATCTCCCAGGCAAAGACGGCTCTCCTGCAAAAAAACACAATACTGTCGCGGTCAGCCGTGGAAGACATGCGGGATATTTTTGCGGCGGAGGGTTCGACGTATGAGAACACCCTGCTCTGCATGATAACCGGACATCTCCATCTCCTCGAAGCAAAACCGCAAAATGCGCAATCAGAATTCGAAAAAGCAGAGACCCAATTCGCGGAAAACGGCAGGGAAATAGAAGCAGCGGCGGCTCTTGTATGGCGCGCGGCGGCGATTCATCGGGCTGGGAATTCTGCTGAAGCAGTCCGTTTGTTGAACACATTAGGCGGTTCAAAGAAAATTCCCCATGCGGTCATTGTTGCAGTTCATCAGGTGCGGGAATGGCTGGATGGTATTCGGAAAAATAACACACTTGCCCGCCCTATATTTGGCATATTTGCCAATGCCGAGGAATTTTCTCGAAAACTACCGGAATTAAAACGACGGTTAAGGCGTCAGGCGCGGGTTGTAACAGGACCACTCCCCCATCTCGCCATTCAAGCCTTCGGGCAGGCGACAGTTACAGTTAACGGACAGGTATTGACCAGCTCCGACTGGCAGACCCAGTCGGTTCGCGAACTGTTCTTCTACCTTCTTTCGACAAGCACTCCCCTTACCAGGGAACAGATCGGCGAAGCCTTGTGGACCGATAAATATCAATCGTCCAAACAGATCACCCTGCGCATCAAGAACGAGCTCTACCGCCTGCGCCGCGCCGTTGGGAATACGACCATCCTGTTTGAAAATTCCCAATATGCCTTCAATCAAAACACCGATTACAGATACGATGTGGAGGATTTCGAAGCCTATCTCGCCAAAGCCAGGTCTTCAAAAGAGCCAAACGAACAGATGGACAATTACGAGCGGGCATTGGAATTGGCGCGTGGCAATTTCCTTGCCGATATAAACACCGATTGGGCAGTTCATGACCGCGAGCGGCTCAGGCTGGAGCAACTCAATGCGCTGGTCGCATTTGCAGACCTGTGCCAAAAAAATGCCAAGCCTGAAGCCGCCCTCCCTCTCTGCCAACGTGCCATCGAAATGGACCCCGGCTGGGAAGCCGCCTACCAGGTCCAAATGAATGCCCATGCCAAACTCAACGACCGGGCATCCATTTCACGGGTGTATCAATCCTGCCGTGAAGCCATGCGTAAACAATTCAACATGCCGCCCTCCCGCGAAACTGACGAACTTTACCGTCGGCTTATGAAATAAGCGCCGTAACCGCCGCATACTGACCACTCAAGAGCCCAAAAGCAGGTTTTGTTGCTGTAGGCGCGGTTTCCAACCGTGGAACAGTTATCCCATTTTTTGAGAAAACAGCGCTCTGCTGCAAGGATGTCATTGCGAACCGCCACAAGCGGCGAAGCAATCCCCTCGCTGGCAGGAAGACTGCTTCGCTTTGCTCGCAGTGACAGATTTTGAGAGTGTTTGCGGCAGAGCAAGAAACCAGCCATAACGGCTGTTTTTTTTCCTTATTTTGCCGTTTCTGGCGGAAAAATCCTCAGCGCCAAGATGCACAAAGTTTTTTTTAGAGCTTTTTCCTTCGTCCACCTTTGCCTCCTTTGTATTTGAAAATGAATCTTGTTAAACCCTTGTTTTGAAGCCTGTTTTGAAGCCTGGGAATGAGTATCTTTGGGGCAATTATCCAAAAGGTATGAAAGGAATAGCCATGAAAACCAAACTGAACTCCCTCGTCCTGTCCGTCTCGAAGATCAAACGCGAACACATCCAGGTCTTCTTCGTCGTCCTCACCCTCGCCATGTTGGTCCTCGGCGTGGGCGCCCCCGATGATGGCGGGTACAGCAGCCGGTAAGTGATACTACTCGCCGCTGTCGCGCTGGGGTTGGCGGCTGGGCTGGGTATGGCTCGCCTTCGTGGGCAGCCCTACCAGCCGCCAGACCTGCGGTATCTCTGGCTGGTGTTCATCGCCTTCCTGCCGCAGTTCGCCATCCTTTATAGCCCCGGGCTTCGCCGGCAAATTTCCGATGAGTGGGCAGGCATTCTACTAACAGCGTCGCAACTCCTGCTGATTGGGTTTGCCTGGCTCAACCGCAAACTGCCCGGCATGATAACCCTGCTCATTGGAGCCGCCCTCAACTTTCTCGTCATGACGGCAAACGGCGGTTTCATGCCCATCAGCCCGCAGACGGCAAGCCGCCTTGTGCCCCAGGAAATTCTAGCGGATATCCCAACCGGGAGCCGGTTCGGCGTTAAAGACATTCTCCTCAAACCCGAACATACCCGCTTCGAGATTCTAGCGGATCGTTTCCTCCCCCCTGCCTGGTCCACATACCAGGTGGCTTTCAGTCTGGGCGACATATTTCTCGCCGCCGGAGTATTCTGGCTTCTCGCAAAACAGCCACAAAACAATACAGAACCGAAAAGGATTTTGACATGATGCCCATTACTGTTAAACCTCAATTCCGCCCAATCAGCGTTCGCCCCATGTCAGCCTCGAACGGACTAAGCCGCGTCTTCGCCGCCGCCGTGGTCAGCCGCCAGTTCCGCGACCTTCTGCTCGAAAATCCGCGCGAAGCCCTGGTAAAAGGCTATCTCGGCGAAACCTTCACCCTCACCCCCGAGGAAAGCAGCCTGATCGCCTCCATCCGCGCAAACTCCCTTTCCGACCTCGCAAAACAGGTTTGCGGATCCATGTCCATCGGCGATTAATCTACCTGATACCAAGTTATTCAATCATTCCATGTCCAAATTGGATCGTATGGAACACCCCGCGCAGGCGGGTTTTCATGTCTTATTGCCTCTTATGCCGCCGCCCGCTTTTGACGACGGGTTAAATGCCCTGTTGCAAACCGCAGACGACCTCCTCTTTGTCTTAAACGATGCCGGGCGGGTACTAAACTGCAAGGCGCGCAAAGATGTGGCGCTGCCCGCCATTTCTTCCCCTCCGGCATCCTCCATTCGCGATATTTTGCCAGCAACGATCAAAAGAAAATTCGACCTCGCAGCCGATCACCTGCGAACCTCCCGCCAGTTTACCCTGTTCGAAAGTATGCTCCTGCTTCCACCCAGCATTCTCAACTGGTACGAATTCCGGCTGATCCCCGCCTTTCAAGACCAGACCCTGCTCTTCATCTGGAATATCAACAAATATCGCGGCTTTTTCCGGACAGTCTCCAACGTTCCCGTTTCCATCGAAAAAACCCTGGAAGGCTGGTCACGCTCCCTTTACCTGCGCGACTTTGAAACAGAAGACCACACCCAACGCGTCACAGAAATGGCCCTTCGCCTTGCGAAGCATCTCGGACTGCCCGAAGAAGAATTGGTGAATATTCGCCGGGGATCGCAAATCCACGACATCGGTAAAATTGCCATCCCCGATGAAATCTTGTTAAAGACTGGCGAATTGACCGAAGCGGAATGGACTCTGATGCGGCAACATACAAGGATCGCCGTCGAATTTTTGGAACAGATACCAGACATCGAACCGGCTCTGGATATCCCGCGCTCTCACCACGAAAAATGGGATGGCTCCGGATACCCCGACCACCTCGCGGGCGAGGAAATTCCGCTCGCTGCGCGCATCTTCGCCTTTGCAGATGTCTTCGACGCCCTGACCTCAGATCGCCCCTATCGCCGCGCCTGGTCGAAGGAATTTGCGTTGGACCATATCCGCAGGGAGACGGGCATTCACTTCGATCCCCGCCTGGCGTCTGAATTTATCCGTTTGGCTCAGGATCTATAACCTTACTTGAGGCGCGCCGATATTTGGAGGGGAACCCGGCGCGAATTGGGGACCTGGGGATGCACGCTGCTATGCTAGAGAGCAGCGTGTATTTTTTTACCCACCTGCATAAAACCCTATTTAACGCGAATTTGGGGTGAGGCCTTTGAATCATCCCGATAGTCCGCTTTTGTCTTTCAAACTTTTTCCAAAAGTTTTCGGGGCGTTTTTTCGCCCGAACGGACGTTACTTAAAAGCAAATTCTAGAACACGGTAAACCACGGATTTCACTGTTATTAAAATCCGTGGTTTACCGCGCCTTCCGTGTACATGGTTTTCTTACCCAACGCCACTTTATCTGCGAAAATGATGATGTTAATATTGTTCCTCGCAGAAAGAATGGGTATACTCATAATAACCCCAAAGATTTACTATACTCACCCGACAGGCGATTTGGAGCAAGGCATGTTCAATACAATGATTACAAATCAGCACAAGATCGCCGAATGGGCAACTCGACCACCAACCCTGCAAGGCACTGGCATCCATCCTGTCCATCCACTCAAATTGCTACAAGTGGGCTCATCTCCGGGGAAGAGGTTGAGATGAAACCTCCACACCTCCCGGTTGAACTTAAGATCACGTTGATTTTCGTGCTTTTCGGGGGACTGTGGATTCTTTCTTCAGATTCGTTGTTTGCATTAGTTTTATCAAATACAGCGGCATCGCCCCGTATTCAAACCTACATAGCCTGGGGGACTGTGGCAATTGGCGCCACTATTAT
>DAOTXI010000634.1:0-2240 GCA_034435475.1 Anaerolineales bacterium | reverse complement strand
CAGGCTGAGGCTTGGTCCGAGGCGCGGCGGCGACTTGGGCAACTTCGGCTGGAGCGTCGATCACTTCCGCGAGAGCAAGTTCCAAACTCAAAGAGGGCTGCCAGCCGCCGCGTAAATCCACAGCGGCATTGTTAAAGATTTTCATCATGCGTAACACATCAGTAGATGTGAATGACTTTGCGTGCGCTTCCATTTGAGTTTTGACTTCGCGCGTAGCTTCGACTTGCTCGGCGTTGCCCATTTGAATGAGCATGAGACCGCGGGTGTATTCAACGAGTTGACGCGCCAGCGAACGCGGATCGGCGCCCGAGTCGAGGGCTTTGTGAATGGTTTCAAGTCCGCGCGCAGGTTGATGGTCGAGGACGGAGTTGATGACATCCAGAACGGTTTGGCTGGTAGCCGTGCCGAGGACTTGCTGCGCGAGGGCGAGCGTGATATTCGTTCCCGTGGAAGAAAGCTGATCGAGGAGAGATTGCGCGTCGCGCATGCCCCCCGCTGACTGACGAGCAATGAGCGTGAGCGCTTCTTCATCGGCTTGGATGTTTTCGGTTGCGGCGATTTCTTTGAGATTCTTTACGATCTCATCAATGGGCACGCGGCGGAACTCGTGGCGCTGACAGCGCGATAAAACCGTGGCGGGAATCTTGTGAATTTCAGTAGTCGCTAAAACGAAAATAGCGTGTGGAGGCGGCTCTTCAAGCGTTTTGAGCAAGGCGTTGAACGCGCCGCCTGAGAGCATGTGAACTTCGTCGATGACATAGACCTTGTATTTGCCCTGCGACGGCGAGAAATTGATCTTTTCACGCAAGTCACGGACATCGTCCACGCCATTATTGGAAGCGGCGTCGATCTCGATCATGTCCATGAAGCGGTTCTCGTTGACGGCTTTGCAATGGTCACATTCGTTGCATGGACGTTTGGTAGGGTCTTCGTTGAGGCAATTGACCGCTTTCGCCAGCAAACGTGCAACAGTAGTCTTACCCGTTCCGCGCGGACCTGCGAAAAGATAGGCGTGCCCGACTCGGTCTGCTTTAATAGAGTTGGTCAGGGTTTGGATAACGTGGTCTTGTCCGATCACGGTATCCCATTGTTTCGGGCGGTACTTGCGGTAGAGGGCTTGGGTCATGGGTAGATTTAATGTGTCGAGTATTAGGTTTCAGATGTTGTTAGAATGTTTGAATCATAGCACAAAATAATCTACTATCAGCGTGTCATGGAAAGTTGGCAAGAAAGAAATCGTCGAAAGAAATGTCGGTTTTGGTGGCTTGTTCGGCGCTCCAGATAAACACCCCTACCCTGCCCGAAGTATAGGTTGTATCGGTGACCGTGTCGATCTGTTGACCATCGACATATAAGGTCAATATACCTTCTCCGCAGGTTGCTTCAATATGATAGGAAGGGGCGTTCAGTTCGATCAAACTTGAATATCCCCATTGTCCGTTATTCGTGATGAAGTTCTCCAGTTTGCCAGAATCTACGCGGGCAATGGCGTATTGTCCGGCGGGGGTGATCCCAAAATAATAGAAGGATTGTCCATCTGTTTGTTGATTGCAAAACAGCCCAAATACTGTGTATTGATCGGTGCCGTTGTTGATGACGGTTGTTTCAAGATATACATCGCGGTAGGCAATGGAATTCGGCGAGCTCCATACGAACCAGTTGCGTTTGGAAATGACCATCCGTAATGTTTCATTGTCCAAATACACCAAGCTGTTTTCGTCATCGACCACGCCCCAGGTTGTGGTTGCAGCCGAAAAATTTTCCTGCAAAATGATTTCACCCGGAATGATCGGGGCTTGGGGAGATACGTTCGTATTTGGAGACGAAGAGCGGTTGAAAAATTGCGAGGCTAGTCCCAATCCGCCAAGTGCTGAGACCGCAAGGCAGATAACAGCGATGCAACCGACGGCATAGCCGATCATTGACCTGCCAGATTTGGGAACTGCTTGCTTTGTTGAGGCAGGCTTTTCCTGAGTCTGAGCCGAGGGTTGCAATCCTGTATGAGATGGCGCAGGAGATACGTCTTCGCCTTTCAGTGCCCGCTTCCAAGCAGAGGCAAATTCAGTTGTGTTTGAAAAACGATCTGTTGTTTCTTTTGCCAATGCTTTTAGCAAAACCTGCTCTACGGCTGGAGAAATATCAGGCTTGACCAATGAAGGCATTGGCAGGGGTTCGCTAAGATGTTTGATAATGACACCTAGGGGTGTATCGGCAACATAGGGAACCTGCCCGGTAACCAT
>DAOTXI010000633.1:0-5463 GCA_034435475.1 Anaerolineales bacterium | reverse complement strand
CTGTGAAATCCTTGTTCATAATCTGCCTCCGTTTGAATCTCGCTGGCGTTAGCAGAACGCCAGCTACGCCATCATTTGTAATTATGTTCAGAACAGAATTTCCCTCAAGGAAAGTCTTCTCATGGCGGGTGGGAAATATTTCCCAGGGCGAAACAGACCTGACAGGTTTCCGAAAACCTGTCAGGTCTTGTTGGTATATAATCTCCCCATGCTCCCCGACCTGCAAATGAAAGACCATCTGCGCCTGCGCAAGCCGCATCCCTGCGGCTCGTATGAGTGGACGGTTGTCCGCCTCGGCGCGGATATCGGTTTGGAATGCAGAGGCTGCCAACATCGTGTGATGCTCACTCGCCGCGAACTGGCAAAACGGGTGAAGGTGAATCTATCGCAGCAGGAACGGGAAAAGAATCAAGAACCTGTTTCAGACCCTAAAGGCAATTGATACTTCGAGTAACACTCAGGAAAAGCCTTTAGAGTCTCCCATATTTGGAGACCTCATGACCTCAGACAACACAGAACTCCCCATCGGCTCGCTTCGCATCGGCTTGTTCACAGACACCTATGCCCCGCAGGTGAACGGCGTTTCAGTCTCCCTGCAAATGATCTCGGAGGGATTGAAAAAGCGTGGACATCAGGTCACCATCTTTGCGCCGAAGTTCCCCGGCTACAAGGACAACGAACCGAACGTCATGCGCCTGCCGTCGTTGAAGTATTTGAACAACCCGCCCATTTATGTGGCTGTGCTGGGAACGCCGCGTTCTACATGGAAGTTGACCCGCAAGCATTTCGACGTATTGCACGCGCACAGCCCGGCGAGTGTGGGATTGCTGGCGTATCTCACGGCTTCCACCAAACGCCTGCCATTGATTTACACCTATCACACCTCCATCACCGATTACACCCATTACATCAAATTCATCGGCAATACCGGCATCATCAAATATGCGGCGGCGTGGTTCAGCAAGGCATCCACCGACCTGGGCGATCAGATCATCGTCCCTTCGCCGAAGTTCCACAGATTGTTATTGAACCAGAAAGTGAAACAACCCATCAGCGTCATTCCCAACGGCATTGACCTGAGCATGTTCCGGGCGGTGAAAAACCCCGGGGCTTTGCGAAACAGGCTCGGGCTGGGTCCCGAAGCGCAGATTCTTTTATCCGTTGGGCGCATGGACCCGGAGAAACGGCTGGAATTCATCGTCGAAGCCTTCGATCTGATTGCGGACCGTGTTCCGAATGCGCATCTGGTTTTCGCGGGCGATGGCGGCTCGCGGAAAAGCGTTGCCGAGAAGGCAAATGCCACCCGCGCCAAAGACCGCGTCCACTTTTTGGGCATGGTCAACCGCGCCGACCTGCCCGATATTTTTCACGACGCGGATGTGTTCCTCTCGGCCTCGACCACCGAGGTACACCCCATTTCGGTCATCGAAGCGATTGCCTCCGGGCTGCCGTTCGTCGCCGTGCAGGATGAAGCCTTTGAAGGCATGCTCGAAGATGGACAGAACGGATATGCCGTTCCGCTGGATGTAAAAAAATACGCCGACACGCTTGCCAACCTGCTCCCCGACCGTGAACGCCTGAAGCGTTTTGGTCAACGCTCGCTGGAATTAAGCGAAAAATACTCGATCGAAGCGCAGGTCAAATCGCTGGAAAAACTTTACATGGAAGCCATTTTGCAAAACTGGCGCGGCAGTCTGTTCCGGCGGATCATTCCTTCTGAGATCAACCGGATTCCGACGCGCATCAACCGCGTCATCCGTACCGAGATTGGGAAGCTCATGCCGGGCAGAAAGAAAAAGTCGTAGGTTTATAAAAAATATGGGGGGCTGGACAACAAATAATTTGTAAACTTCCCAAATGGCTCATCAGACATGATCGAGCCCATGAAGCCTTCGAGGCGGTATCCGCGCTTGAGTAAATGCGTGATGGCAGACTTGTTGACGGTCGGCGTCTCAAACCCAATCGCCGATGCGCCCGCTCGATACGACCATGTCTCGGCATGAGAGAGAACCGCGGGGAAATCATTCTCATCCAACAGGGCAAAGGGACCGTACAGGTCTTTTTGCAAATACCCATAGCCGACGATCTTTTCAGCGCGTTTGTAGATGTGTAATTGGCGGTCGTTAATCAGATAATGATGATCCGCCTCCCGCCTGTGCCCGAGGATTTCCCCATCCATGTCGTTCATCACTTCGATCGGAGCGTGAGCCGCGTCTTGCGCTTCAATCATCAAATCGGTTTGAAATGGAACGGGTTCAGGCGTCCGCTCAAAATACAATTCTGTCATATAGGTATACACGCCAGCCTTGAGATAACGCGCCTGTGCCCGCAAATCAGGCGTGGCGATGATCGAGCGATGCGGCGTATCGTTTGGAAAAGCCCGCTTGAGCAATTCCCCGCCCACCCCCGCAGATTGATTCCCCGGCAGGACGAAGAACTCGGTCAATTCGCGGTGATCGCCACGGACGATGCTGCGGGCATAGCCAATGGCTTCGCCGCCCTGTTCGGCGATCCAGAAATTGTCGCTGGTGTTCGTGAGATGCTCCCAAAACGGACGGCGAATATCCCAAAGCCTTGCCCGCGTTTCAGGGTCGTTCGCGCCGGTTATGGCTTGCACCCCGCTGCGGTTGCTAAAATCCTCCAGCGCCCGGCGGCAAATTGTAAAAGTGGTGAAGTTATCATCCGCCGTGGCGCGGCGGTATTCGATGGGCATTAAACCTCTCGTGGAGAAAGTGGCACAGGCGAACTAAATTCATTTCCCCTCATAAACCGGTTATGGCGCGCTTACTTCGGGCGGCAGGAGCGAACAAACAAATCCATAAAAATCAGCGGCGGCTTTATATGCATCCTGATACTCGTCCTCCGTCGGCTCCAATTCCTCGCCTGGATAACGATATGCGGTCGCATAGGGCGTAATTCGTTCGGCAACATCAAGCCATTTGCTGAACCCTGGTTCGGTATCGGCGGCAAGAGCGACAAGCAGGCGCAGATCGTGTGTTTTACTGAATGAAATATCGTGATAAACCAGCCAGCCTTTTATTACCTTTTCCGCAGATTGCTGGCAATGATAGATGGCAGTATCAAGGTAGGGTTCTCTTCCGCGCGTCAGCCTCTTTGCAGAAAGCAGATCACGCCGCGCCTTCATAATCCAATTACGCACCAGAGAGCGCTTTGCGTCCATAGAGCAATTTGCCTTCTCGTAAGATTTGCGCTTCAAGAGACGCTTTTACAGAAAGGTACTTTTGAAATTCGCGCCTTGTCTTTACCAGCACATCCACTGGTAATTTGATTCCCCGCAGGCTTCGCTGGGCGCGGACTGCGCGCTGAATTGGTTTTTGGCGGCTGGTTCGGACAATAACCAAAAGGTCCAGGTCACTTTCCTCTTCGGGTCGTCCCCAGGCGTGTGAGCCAAAGAGATAAATCGTCTCAGGACTAAATTCATCCACGAGGCGTTTTATAACTTCCTTTCGCAGGGCAGCGGGAATCTTTTTCATACTTTTCTTTGAGATTATACCCTTAACCACCCAGCACAAAATTATCGATCAACCGTGTCTTGCCAAAAAATACCGCCATCGAAAGCAGGGTTTTCCCTGTAATAACATCCAACTCTTCCAAAGAATCATAATCGGCACACGAGACGTATTGCGCCTGTGCCAGAGGCTCGCCTGCCAACACTTCTTTCATCCTGCCTCTTAAAATCTCCGCATTTCTTTCCCCAGATTCGAACAATTCCTTTGCCGCCCCCAATGAACGGAATAGAACGGTCGCCGCCTTGCGCTCCTCCGCGTTCAAATACACATTCCGGCTCGACATTGCCAGTCCGTCCGCCTCGCGCTGGGTGGGGCAGATCACCACTTCGAGGGGGAAGTTCAAATCCGCTGCCATGCGCCGGATAACCGCCACCTGTTGAGCGTCTTTTTGCCCAAAGTAGGCTTTGTCTGGCTGTGCCGCATTGAATAATTTTGCCACGACGGTTGCCACACCCCGGAAGTGACCCGGTCTCATTGCGCCTTCCAGCCCCTTTGTGAGCGCCTCAACCTCCACCCAGGTCTGGTAGCCGGGCGGATACATGACCTCCGCTGTGGGCGTCCAGACCAGGTCCACGCCGAGGGGGCGGAGGAGGCTCAGGTCGCGCTCGAGGTCTCTTGGGTATTTCGAAAGGTCTTCGGCGGGACCGAACTGGCTCGGGTTAACAAAGATGGTCACGATGACGTGGTCACATTCGGCTTTGGCTTGGGAAACCAACGACAAATGCCCCTCGTGAAGATAACCCATCGTGGGAACAAGACCAACCGTCCCGGCGAGAGAGAGGCGGGCGGCTCTTAAGTCAGCGAAAGAAGAGACGATTTTCATGTCAAACTCCAATATGTCTATACAAATTCAAAAGTACCTCTTGACAGGCTAGAAATTTTGTTCTACACTTTTATCAGAACTTAGAGAAAAAGGAGAAATACAATGGCTTTCGGATACACCAACTCAAAAGGAAATACCTACTACCTGCACGCAAAAGGCAAGATGTTCTTCTTCTCGAAGGAGATCAAGGAAGGCGCTCTTGACGCCGTCCCCGCTGGGTACAACGTGGTCGAAATGAAGACCGGTATGCCCGTCCTCAAGAAGGTTGAAGCCGCGGCAGCCCCCGCCACCAACACGGAAAGCGCAGGGTCATAACAAGTATAACCCTGTTAATTTTCGCCCAGGCGCGGCTTGGGCGACACAACTTAATACCCTGTTCTTTTAGATAAAAGGAGACTAAAAATGACACGCACACAGCATCTAAAAGTCCTTGAAGCGAAAGGGGAGCCAACATGCCAGCATTAAACCGCGTCCAATTGATCGGCAACCTGGGCAGGGACCCTGAAACGAAGTTCACCCCCACCGGCAAGAAAGTCTGCCACTTCAGCATCGCCGTCAGCAACCGCTGGAAGGACAAAAGCGGCGAAATGAAGGAAAGCACCGAATGGGTCAACATCGAAGCCTGGGGTCGGCTCGGAGAGGTCTGCCAGGAATACCTCAGGAAGGGGAGCCTTGTCTTCCTTGAGGGGCGGCTGAAAACCGACAAATACGACTCCAATGGCGAAACGAAGTACTTCACCAAGGTCGTAGCCCAGACCCTGCAATTCCTCGACCGCAAGGAGAAGGAAGAACCGGTAATGATGGTAGAAGAAGACCCCGGCGAGTACGAGGCGCTGGCTGGCGAGTAGCAATAGCAAACCAAGTTACGGTCGCTTTTGAGGTGACCGTAACTTTTTTAATTATTCCAAAACCATATTACGGCATTCAAATCTTCTTGCGCCCTTGTTTTGGCTGGTTTATACTAGCGGTCATGCCACTCCCTGAACAAATCGGACGCTACGAAGTTAAATCGGAACTTGGCCGCGGCGGCATGGCAACCGTCTACCGCGCTTATGACCCCAACTCGGGACGTGAGGTTGCCATCAAAGTCCTGCCGCGCGAGATGCTGCA
>DAOTXI010000632.1:0-3939 GCA_034435475.1 Anaerolineales bacterium | reverse complement strand
GTATCACACCATTATCATTGCAGGCAACGTCGGCAAAGACCCCGAGATGCGTTACACCCCCACGGGGCAGGCAGTCACTTCGTTTTCAGTCGCCACCAGCAGACAGTACACCGCCGGAAACGGCGAACAGGTCAAGGAGACGATTTGGTTCCGTATCTCAGCCTGGGGCAAGACAGCAGAAGCCTGTAATCAATACCTCAAGAAAGGCGCCAAGGTTTTGATCGAAGGACGCCTGACGCCCGATAAAGGCACCGGCGGCCCGCGCATTTGGACGAAGCAGGACGGCACCGCTGGTTCTTCCTTCGAAGTCACCGCCCAGACCGTGCGCTTCCTCTCCTCCCGCGCCGAAGGCGAATCCGGTCCCATCGCTGGAGGCGGCGGCATGGAAATGGCGGAACTCCCGCCTGAAGACGAAATCCCGTTCTAATACTACAAAGACCCTAAACGTCTGCCTGAAAAAAACCTGAGTACTTGGGCATCGTCTAATTTTTTGTACACGGATCAGACGGATTTCACGGAATTTCTAAAATAGACTTTATCGGTAATAAGCAAAAACGTCCCGAAGGTTGCACTCAGCTGCCCAAACGCCTCAAAGAAAACCTTCGGGACGGTATTCGGATGTTATTTCCGATAACGTCCAATATACCGAAAAAATCCTTGTTGTCCATAAAATCCGTGTACAAAATATTTTTCAGACACTGTCTTAAAAACCTTTAGGGCCTATATAAAAAATATGACCACTCCTCAAACTCCACCAAAACCAACCGGACCGATCATCGAACTTCCGCCCGGCGTGGAACCGCAATACGTCAACATGGCTCGCATCGCGCATTCGGCGTCAGACATCATCCTGGATTTTGCCCACCTCATGCCCGGCGAGCCGCGCGCGCGAATCCGTTCGCGGGTGGTCATGACCCCGCTCAACGCAAAACTATTGTTGAAGGCGCTCGCCGAAAACATTGCGCGTTTCGAAGCCACCTACGGCGAGATTCAAGTCCCCGTCAACTCTTCGCTTGCCGATAACCTCTTCCGCCCATATCAACAGCCGCCCGAACCGCCCAAAGAATGACCATGCATAAACTCGAAAGCATCGCCGACCAGATCCGGAAGAATTTCGACTCCCGCACCGCCGCCCGCGACCAGGCGCTTGCCCATGCGCGTCAACTCACCCGCGCCTGCTCGCTTGCCATCCGCGCCGTTCATCGCAGCGACACCGAAGCCATGCAGGCGCAATTGAACGAAGCCCGTCATCTTGCGGATACCCTGCGCAGTTCCCTCGCCTCACACCCCGATCTTTACCATGCAGGATATACACAGGATGCGCTGAAGGAATTTGTAGAAGCCAACGTCACCTGCTCCCTGATTCAGAACCAGCCGCTTCCGACTCCGGAGGAACTGGTTGTTGAACCCGCGACTTTTCTCAACGGGTTGGCGGAGGTGGTTGGCGAACTCCGCCGCCGCACAATGGACATCCTGCGTCACGGTTATTCCACCGAAGCCGAACGCCTGCTCGGCGTCATGGACGAGATCTATTCCGTGCTTGTCACCATGGACTACCCTGACGCCATCACAAACGGACTGCGCCGTCAGACCGACCTGGCGCGCGGCATCATCGAGAAGACCCGCGGCGACATCACCTTCAGCCTGCGCGGCGGTCATCTGGAAAAAGCCATCGGGCGTTTGATCAACCAACTCAACGGCGAGCAGGCTCCGGGTCCCGAAGGAAGCGGGGGCTTATCCATCATGGATGAGGACGATTAACTCATGGCATCCAAAGGCGGACGACGCTACCCTCTCGTCATCTTCACCCACATGCTAAGCCGCTGGTGGACGGCGGTCTTTGCGATTGGGCTGGCGATGCTTGCGCTTGCCTGGGCGGTTCGCAGTTGGGGCTTCGAGCAATGGCGTTGGATGACGTTTGTTGTGCTGGGGGTGTTCACTGCAATTGCCGGTCTTGTCATGTGGGCGATTCGCAAAAGCGCCTACGTCCAACCCTTCAACGATCATCTGCGGCTGGTGACGCCCTTCCTGCGTTTGAATATTTCCTACAAACGATTCCTGCGCACCGGGACGGCAAACATGGGGTCGCTCTTTCCGCCCAAAAACATGCGGGGTTCCTTGCAGGATATTGTCGAGCCGCTTGCCAAGATGACCGCCATCGTCATCGAGGTAAAGTCTCTGCCCATGTCGCAGAACATGTTGAAACTTTTTCTCTCGCCGCTCTTTTTCAAGGATAAATCGCCGCATATCGTCATCCTGGTCGCCGATTGGATGCGTTTCAGCGCCGAGATGGACAGCCTGCGTCACGGCGGCGGCGATGCGCCCAAGGTGGAACACCGGCGCAATATTTCCATTCTTTCGAAACTTCCCAAAAAATAAAACGGACTCCGAAGTCTTCTGACGTTGACGCACAAGAACTCGCCATGAATATTTATTTTGCCTGTTCCATCACCGGCGGGCGCGAGCTTGAATCTTTTTATCAGGACTTTGTCGCCGCCCTCGAAGCGCGGGGGCATGTCGTTCCCACCTCGCACCTTGCCAGCTCCGAAGCGTTGGAGGGCGAGCGCGTTTTGACTCCGCTGAATGTTTACGAGCGCGATGTGAGATGGATTCGCGAATGCGATGCCCTGATTGCGGAAGTCGGCGTTCCTTCTCATGGGGTTGGCTACGAGATCGGTTACGCGCTGAACCTCGGCAAGCCTGTCCTTTGCATTTATCAAAAAAGCCGCCGTGTCTCGAAGATGATTACGGGCAACCCTGACCCCGCTCTTCGCGTTTCAGGCTATTCCTCATTCGACGAGGCGTTATTTCTTGCGGATGGGTTTCTAAGCTCTCTCTGATATACATGCGCTTCATCACGCCGGAAGGGTGACATATTTCGATGCTCAAAACATGGGATTTGGGCTAATATTAAATCTGGAGACGGTTGCAGACACCTCAACATAACGATCCCAGTCTCCTCCTTTGGCGAAAGCTGACGCCGGGTGAACAGCCCGGCGTCAGCATTTTAACGGTGGTGTTTCAGCCGGGATTGCCAGTGCCATTGCTATTGGGGGCGTCCGATTCGGGTGTGGGCGTTTGCCCTTAAAAAAATAAGGTCAGACGGTTGGATCAAAAAGAAGATACCCGTCTTTTGAGTGTCACTTTTTTTATACACCTACCTGATTACCCTACACTCTCAAAATTGGGACACAGATGAACGCTGAAAACGCTGAGTTTAGGTATTTCTTCAGCAGAATCCTCAAAAAAATCTGCGTCCATCTGCGTTGTTAATCAGGGTGAGGTCCCACTATGCAAACAAAACGGACGGCGTCCCACCCCTGCCCCCTTCGGGGATGAAACGCCGTCCCATTCCCTATTCCCTATTCACTTACTACAACTTCGCAAACCGACTCACCACCTTCGCCAACCCAGCCGGACGGTCCACATTCCCGCCCTGATTGACCCCGATCACTGTACCTTCCTTCGCATATGCCAAATCCACAAAGGCTTGACCGGTAATAAAGCGCGCGCTGTCAATGGCGCAGGAGGTCACGAAGCCGATGCGCTGACCTTCGGCATTGACCACCGGGTCACCGTTGTGCGCCATGCGCGTGCGCTGTTCGTCGAAGGTAAAGCGCACGACCACGCCCTTGCGTTCCTTCTCGCGCGCCACAAAAGCATCGCGGCCGATGAACCACGGCTTGTAGGTCTTCACGTACGAACCAAATCCGCCTTCGGCAACGCCCAGATCGCGTCCATCAAATTTGCCCGAGCCAAGTCCCATCTCATGACCATACAGCGGTAAACCCGCTTCGGTTCTCAACGAGTCACGCGCGCCCAGACCGATGGGCTTCACGCCGAAGGGCTCACCCGCTTTCAACACAGCATTCCAAAAATCAACCGCGCGTTCAGGGTGAACAAAAAGTTCAAACGCCATCTTCTCGCCCGTATAACCAG
>DAOTXI010000631.1:0-1537 GCA_034435475.1 Anaerolineales bacterium | reverse complement strand
GCCCCATTAGGAGCAGGACGCTGCGGACGTGAGGGTCATTGGTAATTCGTAATTGGTAAACTGTAATTGGAGGTTGGAGGTTGGAAATTAGTTTGTAGAGTGAAGGGAGTTGAACGAGGAGATACAACAAGGCGCCAATCACAACGCCCCATGCAAGCCCATAGATTCCCATCATGGGCGCGAAAACGACAGCTCCGAAAATGATACCGAGTTGGTATAACGCGGGAGTAAGCGCGGGAATCAAAAATATTTGATGCGCATTGAGGATGCCAACGATCAGCCCGCCCAAACCGAAGAGGATGGCGGAGACCAATTGAATGCGCAGGAGGGAAATTGTCAGCGCGAAGAGTTCGGGGTCGGAGGAAAGACCCGGGGCGAGCGCGAAGCGGACAACCTGCGGGGCGAACAAGGCAATTAACGCCGCAAGCAGACTGAGGGTGAAAAGAACCGCGTTTCCAATCGAAGAGGCGAGGTTCCAGGCTGAATTTTTTTCGTCTTTGGCAAGCAATCCGGTAAATGTTGGGATGAAGGCGGATCCCAAAGCGCCGCCTGCAATCAGCAGGAATAAAGTTTCGGAAACACGGTTGGCGGCAAAGAAGGCATCGAGTTCGGGTGAGGCGCCGAACTGCCGGGCAACAAGCACCCCGCGCGCCAGTCCCATTACTTGACCAAAAAGAATCGCTACCATTACCGTCCCTGCAGCGCGGGCGATCTGACGGTTTGGGTTGTGGGGTTGTATTGTCATGTGGCGCGATTATACTCCGCGACATACCATATCGCCCGCTTCGTTCACTCACCCTTTATAGACACTCCCCAACATTGCATTTTTTACAATAATTCTAATATTTTGCTATAATACATTCATAATTCTGAATATGAAAAAGCCGCCCATCCCCACCCTCTCTGAAAGAATCGCCATTCCGCTCACTGCCATTGCCTCCCCGCAGCGCATTGCGATTTTGCTCGCCATCGGCAAAGGCGAAGCCTGTGTCTGCCACCTTGAAACCGCACTCGGCTGGCGGCAGGCGTACATCTCGCAACACCTGATGGCGCTTCGCAAAGCGGATATTTTGCAGGACCGCCGCGAAGGGCGCTATGTTTATTACCGATTAAAAAACGCTTCTTATCTGGACCTGATTCTTGACTCTGCCCAACTCAGCGGGCTCTCCGCCGAATCCGTTTCTGCCATCATCAACACCGAAACCTATCCCTCCTGCGAATGTCCGCATTGCGCGCCCGCGCTCATTTCTGTAGAAAACCTAAAAACTGCGTAACACGACATTTATGTCGCGCTATCTATAAAGGACTAAATAATGCAACTCAACCTGACCAACCTTCCCCAACAAAAAAATCCAGACCTGCGCTCATGGGCATTGGTTGCTCTTGCCGCCGTCGCGTGGATTTTTCTCTACAACCTCATCCAACCCTTTGCCGACTGGCTGGCGTATGGTCTGCTTGCTCTCGAACATGGCTCGCATCTGGGCGAGTCGCTGGCATTCTTTTTCTATGACGTACCTAAATTGCTGCTCTTATTAAG
>DAOTXI010000630.1:0-12676 GCA_034435475.1 Anaerolineales bacterium | reverse complement strand
ATGATGTCCTGTGCGATGTCCACGAGGCGGCGGGTCAGATAACCGGCATCCGCGGTACGTAGGGCGGTATCGGCAAGACCCTTACGCGCGCCGTGCGTGGAGATGAAGTATTCCTGCGCTGTCAGCCCTTCGCGGAAGTTCGAACGGATCGGCATCGGGATGATGCGTCCGGAGGGGTCAGCCATCAGACCGCGCATACCCGCCAACTGCGAGATGGTGGAGAAACCGCCCTTTGTCGCGCCAGAGGTTGCCATGGTGGAAAGGTTGCCATCCGGATCCATGTGTTTCTTGACAGCATCGCCGACCTTGTCGGTGGTTTCCTGCCAGACTTGAATTTCGCGTTCGTTCTTTTCCTGCTCGGTCAGCAGACCGCGGCGGAAGTCGCGCTGCACCACTTCGACCTGCTTGAGGGCTTCGTCGATGATGGGCTTGCGTTCCGGCGGGATGGAAATATCGGCAACCGCCAGAGTCGTGCCCGATTTCATGGCGTATTCAAAGCCGATGCTTTTGATCGCGTCGGCAACGTTGGTGGTCACTTCCTGCCCGCACAATTCGTACACTTCTGCGACCAGGTCTTTCACGCCGCCTTTATCCAGCTTCTTATTGACAAATTGAACCTGTTCCGGCAGGATGCGGTTCAAGATCACGCGTCCCACGGTGGTGTTGACCACGCGGGTCTGCAATTCAGGCAGGCGTTTGCCATTGTCGTCGTACCAGGTCTTCGCGAGGAGTTTGATCTCGGAATGCACTTCAACCTGGTCGAGCGCGTAGGCGAGTTCGACTTCGTCCATGTCGGAGAAGGCGCGTCCATCGCCACGATGTTTGGCTTTTTGCTCCATTGAGAGGTAGTACACGCCCAGCACCATATCCTTGGACGGGGAAATGATTGGTTCGCCGTCTGCCGGTTTGAGCAGGTTCTTGGAAGCGAGCATCAGATCGCGGGCTTCCTGAACTGCCTTCTGGGAAAGCGGTACGTGGACCGCCATCTGGTCGCCGTCGAAGTCCGCGTTGAAAGCGGTGGTGACGAGCGGATGTAACTGAATGGCAGACCCTTCGATAAGGATCGGCTCGAACGCCTGAATGCCGAGGCGATGCAAGGTCGGAGCGCGGTTCAACAATACGGGACGGTCGCCGATTACGCCTTCGAGCGCTTCCCACACTTCGGGACGGTTGCGTTCGATCAGGCGTCGGGCGCCCTTTACGTTGGCGGCATAGCCGTTCTGCACAAGGCGGGCAATCACGAACGGACGATACAGTTCGAGCGCCATACTTTTGGGCAGACCGCACTGGTTCAGTTTGAGAGTCGGACCCACCACGATCACCGAACGACCGGAGTAGTCCACGCGCTTGCCGAGCAGGTTGCGGCGGAAGCGTCCCTTCTTGCCTTTGAGCATATCGCTCAAAGATTTGAGTTCGCGGCGTCCGCGGCGGGAGAGAGCCTTGCCGCGCTGTGAATTATCAATCAGGCTGTCAACCGCTTCCTGCAACATGCGCTTCTCGTTGCGGATGATGACATCCGGCGCGCCAAGTTCGAGCAATCTCTTCAGACGATTGTTGCGGTTGATGACACGGCGATACAGGTCGTTGAGGTCAGATGTGGCGAAGCGGCCGCCGTCCAACTGCACCATCGGGCGCAGATCGGGGGGGATGACAGGCAGCACCGTCAGAATCATCCACTCGGGGCGGTTACCCGAACGCTTGAAGGCTTCCACCACCTTGAGGCGGGTGGTGGCTTTCTTCCGTTTCTGCTTGCTTTTGGTAGTGCGCACTTCGTGCCAGAGTTCTTCAGAGAGTTTGTCGAGGTCGAGGCGTTCGAGCACATCGTAGAAGGCTTCGGCGCCCATGTCGGCGCGGAAGACCTGACCCCAACGCTGTTTCAATTCACGGTAGCGGATCTCGCTCAGGAAGGTAAACGGGCGCAGTTCGAGCAGCTCGTCACGCAGGCGCGAGGAATTGTTCGAGGAAACCGAAGTCTGCGATTCCAATTGGTTGCGCAGGGCATCCATCTCGGTGTCGGCTTGCGCTTTGATGGCGGCGGCTTTGGTTTTTAGTTCCTCGATCTCTGCCTGCCGCTTATCCTTCAATTCGTTCTCGAGCGCTTCAAGCTGTTTCTGCACCGTCTTTTGGATGAGCGTAATATGCTTGCTGGCAACCTTGTCGCCCGCATCCACGATCTTTTCACCGGTCTTGTCGAAGACGATGGCTTTCTTGGCAAACTCACCCATCTGGTCTTGGAGCAGGCGCTCGAGTTTTTGCCCTTCTTTGATGATTGGGTCGAGTTGTTCGGCAATGCCTTCGTCGTACCCCTGTTCGAGCGTCGCCTGCTTTTGCTTCAACTCGACAATGCTGGCATCGCGCCGGGTCTTGATCTCGACAATGCGGGTATTGATCTCCGAAGCCTGTTCGCGTTCCGAGACGGTGATCTCATCTTCAAGGCGCTGGAGGGCTTTCTTGCGGGCTTCCTCATCCACATAGGTCACAATGTATTGGGCGAAGTAAAGCACCCGGTCGAGGTTGCGGCGGGAAATATCCAACAGCATACCCATCTGCGACGGGATGCGGCGGGTGTACCAGATATGGGCGACGGGGGAGGCAAGCGCAATATGCCCCATGCGCTCGCGGCGCACGGAGGAGCGCGTCACTTCGACCCCGCATTTTTCGCAGGTGATGCCTTTGTAACGGGGGTTCTTGTATTTGCCGCAGTAGCACTGCCAGTCGCGGGTTGGTCCAAAGATCGCTTCGCAGAACAGGCCGTCTTTTTCGGGGCGCAGGCGGCGGTAGTTGATGGTTTCAGGCTTCAGCACCTCGCCGTATGACCACGAAAGAATGGTCTGCGGGGAGGCAAGGCTGATACGGAGTGCTGTCAATCCCTTTGTTTCCACTGGAATCCTCTCCAAAAATAAATTTCAACTCAAAATGGGGAGCGTGTAGTTGACACGCTCCAGAGACAAACAAATGCAAGCGCTGTGAGTAATTTCCTCAAGCGCTTGCTGGTGTTTTCTCGTTTTTTACATCCAACGACGGTAATTATATGGACTCAAGGGGCTTGAGTCAAGGTATTAATTAGTGAAGAGAGCCTCACTTTAAGGTGGATGCCTCGCCTCTTTCCCGTGCCGGACCTGATTCTACACCCGGGGCGTTTCCCTCACCTGAAGGTCTGAAAACCCCACCTCAATAGACGATTTTTCGCTGGCATCTGCCACCAGAAAGATTTTCCCCATCCGATAGCGTTCATCCTGAAAGGATGTGGCAAAGACGCCATTCAGATAGATGCGAAAGGAATTCCCGTTGGCGATCACTCTCAAGCGATTGGACTCTTTGAAACCGGAGCGGAGGGCTTTGTGTGCCGCCCAGGGCATGATCTTGTAAAACGTCAGTTGACCTTCATTATCCTTGGCAATATACCCGAAGGTGTAGGTCGCCTGCGCCGAGACTTTCACCCCATACCCGCCCTCTGCGGCGTCATGCCGTAGAAACAATCCGGCGTGAATCCATTCTTTTTCCCCTTCAAGGAAGCGGATGGAAACGCTGACATCGAAGTTATCCATGAACCCGGAGCTTTTCAATACATGGTACGAGTTGCTGTGCGGCTTGAACCTGCCCCGTATTTCAGGCCGATGCCCCGTATGAAAGGTGAGCATGTCGTCATTGACTGTTTCCCAGCCGGGCATGTCCTTCTGGTTGAAATCTGCGCCGAGCAGCAGGTCGCCCATATCGGGTTCGGGGGTCAGGGTTTTGGGAATGCGAAAACTTGTTCCGCAAAACTCACAAGAAGCAATGCCGTCATTCAATGAACGGGCGGGTAATGCCGCGCCGCAGTTGGGGCAATTCAGTGACTTCATGGCGTCGGCGTTTCCGTCGGGGTTTCGGATGGGAAGGGCGTCAACGTGGGCGTCTCGGTCGGCAGGATGATGATAACCGGCGTGGGCGTCTCGGTTGGGATGAGGGTGGGAGTCTCTGTCGGCGTGGAGGCAGGCATGGTGGGAATCGGCAGGCTCAGGTTGAGTCGGATGCGCTTGTCCACCTCCGCATTTTCGCCGATGAGAGTCAGGCGCAGGGTCACGGTCCCATTGGGGATGCCCGTCAGGTTCCAGGTGGTGAAGGGACCGTCTTCGACGGGTTTATCGTTTTCCGCGAGGAGAGTCCATGAGCCGGGGTTTTCCCCAAGTCCAAATTCGAGCCTCCAGGATTCGAAGCCCTGCTCGGCGGTTGCAGTTCCTTTCACTTCCAGGACAGGGTTCGAGATGGTCTGCCCGTCGTTGAGGCTTAATTCGATATTTGGCTGTGGGTCGCCTGCCTGACATTCGCGCTCGGGAGCGTAATTGGGGTCTTCGGGCAGTTCATTGCTTGCCAGCCATTTTTCCCCGTCGCCGGTTTCGAACCATTTGCGCGCCCACGGGTCGGTGACGTTGAGGACGAGTCTTTCGGCAGAGGGACCGTCACAGGCTTCGGATGCTTCGTAACCCGTCCACAGATCAATGGTAACGCGGCGGGCGAGGTCTTTTCCGTGCGGGAGCGGGGGCTGGTCTGAGGCGAAGACTTCGGTGTACTCAGACTGGCACCAGTTTGAAGGTTCCGCGCCGCCGAGCCGACAGACGACTTTATCTACAATGCCCGATGGGCGACTAAATGAAGTCGGCGAGCCGTTGGTGAGATGTGGCACGGCGAATTCCATGAACTGCGCCCAGATGGGCGCCGCGCCGCTCAACCCCGATGAACTGACCATGGGCGTGTAATCGGCATTACCGACCCAGACGCCGGTGACTAGGTCGGGCGTGTAACCGAGCGTCCAGTTATCGCGGATGTCGTTGGTGGTTCCGGTCTTGGCGGCGACCTGGAAACTGAGATTCAACGCCGAGTTGGGACCGAACATCAGCGAACGCGCCTGGTTGTCCGAGAGAATGGATGAAATGAGGTAGGCATGTTCGGCGCGCAGGACCTGCTCGCCTTCGGGCGCTTCATATTCATAGACGGTTTCGCCGTCGAAGGTGGTGATCTTGAGGATGGCGACGGTCGGCATCTTTTTACCGCCGTTGGCAAAGACGGAGTATGCGGTGGTCATATCAATCAGGCTGACATCGCCGCCGCCGAGGGTCAGGGATAGACCGTAATCGTCGCGGGTCAGGGATGTGATTCCGAGCCGCTCTGCCATGGCGATCATGCCGTCTTTTTCGGGGGTGTTCGGGTCGTCGTAGATTCCCACAAACTCGAGCGCCTTGACTGCGGGGATGTTGAACGAGTTTGATAGCGCGGTGCGCACCGTCATGCCGCCGTGAAATTTGCCGTCGTAGTTGCGCGGCTCATACGGCGGGTTGGCTCCGTCGGGAAATTGAGTGGGGACATCCCAAATCCATGATGCGGGGGTCCAGCCTTTTTCGAAAGCGGCGACGTAGGTGATCGGTTTGATGGACGACCCCGGCTGGCGCGTGGGGCTGATCGCCATGTTGATCTGACCGGAGATGGCGGCATTGTTGAAATCGGGCGAGCCGACCATGGCGAGAATCTGCCCGGTGGATGGTTGGATGGCAACCAACGCGCCGTTCTTCGTGTTGTTCTCCGCCATGGTTGCAACCTGATTCGTCACCAACTGTTGAGCCTGATCCTGCAAAACCGGGTCGAGCGTGGTGTAGACGACGAAGCCGGAGCGGTAGATGGTCTGCGCGTCGTACAACTCTTCCAACTCGGCGCGGACGAAGTTGACCCAGTGCGGGTATTTTGCGTCGCCGAAGACAGGCGGGACGAAGTTGTAGGCTTTGATCTGGTTCGCGGCATCGGTCGCGGCGACGGGGTCCACGCAGACACGCTCTTCACTGTTGCTGACTTCGATGCATCCCTGCAATTGACTCAACTCGAACATCAACACAAGCACCTGCTGCTGGCGGACGAGAGTCGATTCGGGGTTGGTGTAAATATCGTACACGGCGGGCGATTGCGGCAGCCCGGCAAGGAAGGCGGCTTCGCCCAGCGTCAAATCACGCGCCGATTTGTTGAAATAGGTGTTCGCGGCGGCTTCGATGCCGTAGGCAAGGTTGCCGTAATAGATTTCGTTGAGATACAGTTCGAGAATCTCGTCCTTGGTATAGCGGCGGGTGATCTCAGCCGCGAGGATGATCTCGCGCGTCTTGCGTTCGACGGTGCGCTGGGTGCGTTCTTCGGGGGAGAGCAATAACGCCCGCGCCAATTGCTGCGTAATGGTGGATGCGCCGCCGCCCTCACCCTGTGTCACATAGTTTGCCCACAATGCGCGCATGATGGCAATGGGGTCGAAACCGGGGTTGTCATAAAAGCCCTTGTCTTCGGTAGCGATGGTCGCGGCGATGAGGTTCGGGGAGATTTCACTGAGCGGAATGTAATTACGCCGCCCCGCGCTTGGATCGTTCAATTCAAATAAGACCTGCCCGTTGCGGTCGAGGATGCGCGTGGTCTGGAACTGCGAGGTTCGATTCTTTAAATCGCTGACATCGGGCAGGGCGCTGGCGATGGAGTAATACTGGTATACAAGGATCGAACCGCCGCACAAACCGAGAATCACCACGGCAAAAATGGAGATGACCAATGCGCGGGTAAAACAGCCCTTATTGCCGCGCAAACGGGAGCCGAAGGAACCGAAGAAAAGCGCCATGCGGTCGGCAAAGGTGGGAGTCAACGGGGCGGGGCGGTATTGACTCTGCGATGAACGCGGCTGGTTTTGATTTTCAGGCAAACGATAAGCGGGACGCTGGTTTTGAGTCTGCCTGGGCGTGGGCGGCTTTGTCTCTTTGGCAGGCTGGTAGGCGGCGTTCGAGACGCGCGTGCCTTCCAAATCGGTTTCTTCCACCCGTTTGGGCAGCGGCATGTTGTTTTCATCGAGTTCGGGCAGATTCAAAATCGGCGTGGTATTCCCCGTCTTCTTGTGAGTGGCTGTCGTCCCGCCGGGCGGAGGCACAGGCTCCATATCCTTTTGGGTTTCATCTTCGGAGCGGATCAGTTTTCGCAGTCTGTCGTTGTCGTCTTTGTTCATTTATAAAACCTTCTTGGTTATGGACGGCAGACCGCCGACCGTAGACCACGGTCCGCCGTCAGCGGTCGGTCTTTTGGTTACTTCGGCTTGCTCAGCATCAATAAATTCAAGACACCCTTTTGCAGGACTTCATCGTTCTGGTTGCGAACTTCAACGCTGGCGATGATCGCGCCGCCGCCGATGCGCGGCAGGGCTTTGGTCTCGGTCACGGTGAGAATGGCATGGATGGTGTCGCCGATAAAAGTGGGTTTGACGAATTTCCACTCCTGCACCTCGCGGAAGGCGAGCACTGTCCCTTCGAGCAGCCCGGTGCGCATGATCAGCCCGGTGGCAATGGACAAGCCCAAAAGTCCATGCGCGATGCGCTGACCGAAGGGCGTGGTCTTTGCAAATTCGGCGTCGGTATGGATCTGGTTGTAATCGCCCGTCAACCCGGCGAAGGTATTAATGGCATCCTCGCCCACTGTCCGCGACAAGGTTTTGACGGTCTGCCCGACGGAAAATTCTTCGAAGTAAAGTCCAGCCATGAGTTAGTCTCCTCTGTTTTGGTAAGTTGGGAAATTGGTACATTCGTAAATTCGGAAAATCTCGTACATCACCAATTTACCAATCAACAAATCTACCAATCTACTGAACTAAATTATACCTGTTTGACCACCCGCCCATTCGCCCGTACAATAAGCGCCATGCGCGACTGGTCTCTCCGTCCCGGCGACCCGCTTTACCTGACCCTTGCGGCGGATGCCCGTCTCTGTAAGCCGGATTACCCCAACGATCACATCTGGGAGGTGGAGCTCGGCAGCAACGATCCGGAAAGGTCTGCAATTGGAATCAGCACCACCTTTGGCTCGCGGGCAAGGTCAATGCGTCTCTTTCTGCGCTTCACCGAAGGCGCGAACGTGCTTACAGACCCTAACACCTTCGCCGCCAAACCGTCACTACGCCGCTTTTATCCAAACTTCCTGACCCTCGATTTTGTTCCCTTCGACAACCTGCAAGCCACAGCCGATTTTTGGGTTCCCGAATCTCATGCCGTTGCGAGCCGTGTGACCCTCGTCAACAAAACCACCGCCGTGCGCAACATTCAACTCGAAGTCTGCGCCGCGCTTGCCCCCCTCAACGGTCAATCCATCATCCCCACCCAACAACAGCTCGTCAACATCCTGGCGGGACAAACCAGCGGAATCGCCCCCGTGATCTTCATGACGGGCGGACCCAAACATGGACCCGGACCCCACGCCTCGCTCATTCTGGACCTCGAGCTGGGACCTGGCGCCACTCGGACCATTTCCTTCGCCGAAGCCGCACTCGACACGATCCCCGAAGGGTTCGACCTCGCGCGAAAAACCGCCGCCCGTCCGTGGCAGGCAGAACTCGCCCGCATCGAAATGCTGGACGAAAGCCAGACTCTCGACATCCGCACCGGCGATACGGACTGGGATGCCGCGCTTGCCTTCAGTCAGAAAGCCGCGCATGCACTCTTCATGCAAAGCGACTCTCTGCCGTATCCATCCTTTGTGCAAGCCCGCCACCCCGATCATGGACATTCCAACAAAGGCGACGGCACAGATTATCCGCCCGCTTGGAGCGGTCAATTCGCGCTGGACGCGTATTATCTTGCAAACATCTTGAATGTCGCGCCGCTGGTGATGAAGAATCTTTTGCTCAACTTTCTCTCCACCCAGAACGAAGACGGCGAAGTGGACGGCAAACCCGGAATCGCCGGGCAACGCGGAAGATTCCTCTCCATGCCGATCCTCGCCAGCATGGCATGGAAGTATTATCGAGCCGCGCATGACGATGAATTCCTTGCGGAAGCCTTCCCCAAACTGGTGCGGTTCTTCTGGTCATGGTTCTCCGGGGCGCACGACCGCAACCGCGACAGCTCGCCCGAGTGGGATCATATTTTACAAACCGGGCTGGAAGACAACCCATTATTCGATGTGTGGAATCCCTGGTCGCAGGGGCTGGATGTTTCCTTCGTCCACAGCCCCGCGCTCGAAGCCATGCTTTATCGTGAAGCGCAGACGCTTTTGAAGATGGGCAGGAAACTCAACAAACCCGACGATGAGATTTCGTTGATCCTGGCGCAGGCGGAGAAACTCAAGGACTCGCTCGACGCAAGTTGGAACCCGCGCAATAGTTTCTATTCCTATCGCGACCGTGAGACCGGGGCAATGACCGAGAGCAGAGTCATCGCCAAACGCAAGGGCGACGGTTCGATGCGCCCCAAGTTCGAGTTTGAGACGCCGGTCAGGCTGCTGGTAGAGATTCAGACCAAAAGTCCAGCCGCGAAGCGACCCGAGGTGGAGATCAGCGAATACTTTACAAAATCCAAAGGCGAGAGCGAAGTCATTGCCGGGCATCAATTCCAATGGCGTTCGGGTGGGTTGGTGGCGACAACGCAGGCAACGTTTATGAAGGTCGGCAGAATCAGCGTGACCGGTTTGGAGGAAGGCGATAAGGTGAGCGTCAAGATCGTGGACACCACCGGCGAAGATATCACCCTGGGTCTTCCATTATGGGCGGGCGCGCTCGAAAAACAACGCGCCTATGCCATGATCGGACGTAACATTATGACGGCGGACCGTTTCGACAGGCCGTTCGGAATGCCCTCCCTGCCGAATGTGCCGGATAAAGAAGCGGAAAATGTTTCACTGAGCGTCAGCCTGCCGTGGAATCTTTTGCTCGGTGAAGGTTTGCTGCACTACGGCTTTCGCGCCGAAGCGACGCGGTTGACCGCGCATCTGATGAACGCGATCATCCAGAACCTGAAACAGAACCGCGCGTTCTATCAGCGTTATCACGCCGAAAAAGGCACGGGCATTGGCGAACGCAATTCATTGACGGGCTTCGCGCCGGTCGGTTTATTTATGCAGGCACTGGGCGTAACGATCCTTTCGGGAACAAAAATTAAACTTGAAGGACGTAACCTTTTTCCCTTTGCGGTGACGATCAAATACAAGGGCATGTCCATCGCGCGCGGACAGGAGCAAACGACGGTCACATTCGCGAACGGCGAGAGCGTGATCGTCAAAGACGAAGCGCCGTGTATTGTGGAGATGTGATGATAGTAAAATCGCAAGTCCGTCTAAAGCGTGACCTGCGATTTTAGTTTTCAACTTGGGGAAAAGAGAGTTACTTCACGACAACGCTGAATGTAACAGATCGTTCCGGTTCGCCGCCATCCACGCCGGGGGGATAACTACCCAGGGTGATTTCAGTCTCACCTGCGGAAACCGCGTTGAACGCCCATACTTCCACGCCGCCGGAGCCGGTTAGGACGGGTTCCGATGCGGTATAGTCGCGCGAGACAAAGAAGACGACGTTCTCGTTCAAGTCGCCGACAACCTCCCAGTGATAGCCGGTGGAAGGGTTGGATTCGACGACGATCATAAAAGTTTCGCCCGCGTTGACCGTAATCGGCTGGGATGGGTCGGTGAGGGCGGGCATGCTTGAGGATGCCGGGTCCACGGTGGAAGGTGCGGGGGTGGGGGCAGCGCAGGCTGCAAGGAAAAGTAGGGAGGTAAGTAATACGAGTAAGGGTGATTTCATGGAAAGTTCCTTTGGATTTGTATTTGTTGAAGAATAACGCCGCGCGTTGAGATTTTGTTCCCAATTTTAATCCTGTAATGGAATTAAACAAAAAAGGGCGGATGCGAGACCAGCCCCTACGGGACCATCCGTCACTGCCAGGAGGGTGAACTTCCCGACGACACCGTACTTGCGCTCGGTGCAAGTGAGCAATCTTATGAGCATGCTAGGAGATTGCTTCGGGCGAAGAGCAAGTGCGCCCTCGCAATGACGGGGTAGGGTTTACCGTTTCAACGTCCTATATTTCACCCGATGGGGAGTCAAATCTTTCCCAAACTTTTCCTGCGTCATCGCTTCGGAATCGGACCAGTTGCGAGCGTATCCTTACTGTTAGATTCACTTCAGCGAGTGGCGCGCGAAGAACGCCAGCATTTGTTCGGTGGCGTTCACTTCCTGCGAGGTGATGGCGGCGGGCAGGGAACTCGACCCAGGCCAACTGTGTCCGTGACCGTCCAGCGTGTAAAGGATCACGGCGGCGTTTGCCTGGCAGTTGTTCCATTGCTCAACGGTCAGCGTGGACGTTTGTGAGACGATGACGGGTTCGCGGTCGCAGCCATTGCGCTTTGCCCAGGCGGATGCCCAGTCCCGAATGGGCGGCTCGGCGTTGCCGCGCCCGACCCCTTCATACGGGGCAATCTGGTCGTCCAGCCCGTGAAACGCCAGCACAGGGACGGGGCGCGCGGGGCGGCAGTTTTCCCACGCGTTGTACGCGCCCGCCACAGGCGCAATGGCAGCGATGACATCGGACAGGTCGCAGGCGAGGCGGTTCGCCATCCCGCCGCCGTTGGAGATGCCCGTCGCGTAGATGCGGCGTGGGTCAATCGGATACGCGGCGGAGAGGTTCTCAATCAAATCGCGGATAAATTGCACATCCGCTTCCCCTTCCCGATTTGGAAAGGTACTCCAATGCTCATCCAAGCCGTTGGGATAGACAACGAAGTAGCCGTAGGGATCGGCGGCGGGAGACATGCCAGAAAGATTTTCCTGCTCTTGCGCGTTGGAAGTCAGCCCGTGAAAATTCAGGATGAGCGGCGCGGGCTGTCCGCTTTGGGCGTTGGCGGGGATGTGGAGGAGGTAGGCGCGGGTGACGCCGCCCGATTCGATTTCGCCCGCGAGGGTCTGCCCCGCGCCTGCGATTGTTTGGGGCTGCGGCTCGGTGGGCGCGGCGGTGGGCGTCGCGCTCTGACGGCAGGCGAGGGAAGCGAGGAGCAAAATTACAAGAGGGAACAGCCATTTTTGAGTAGTTCTCATATTCATATCTTTTACCCTGAACACCGTCCCGAAGGTTACCGAAAACCTTCGGGACGGTGTTATTCCAGACCAAGCAAAATCTTCCGAATCAACGCCGCGCCGTCTTTAGTCATCGAGAGTTCGTGTTCCCTGCCCGCGATTTCCAGCCAGTATTTTTCGGTCAGGATGGCATCGAAGTACAGCCTGCCTTGTTCGTCGGCGGCGGTTTTGTCGGCTTAGGAGTTGATGAAGTAGACGCGCGTGCTAGGGTAGTCGTAGTCGCGGTGCGCGTTGTCGGGCGGGACGAGGCTGTCGGCTTGCGCCTGCAAGAGGATTTCGGGCGGGGCGGAATGTTTGGAGCAGTAATCGCCGTTCCCCAGCCAGCCCATCAGCAGGTCGGTTCGTTCCAAACCTTTGACGGTGGGGGGCCAGACGGCGGGCTGAAGCGTTTCGTCATCCGTGCCGAAGCACGCCACGTCGAGGCGGCTCACGGGCGGACCTCCCGACAGGATGACGACATCCAGCACATCTTCCAGCCCATAGACCGCCAGCCCGTAGGCGATTTGCATCCCGCCGCCGCTGTTGCCCTGCGCCAGCACGTACTCGCGTTGCGCGGCGATGTTCTGCAAGACAAAGCGCATGACCGCGGCGTATCCGCACAGGGCTTGGGTGTATCCCGCGCCGTCCGCGCCCCCCATCCAGCCGTCGCGCCCCTGCCAGGCAATCTCAAACGTTTCGTATCCCGCCTGATTGACCGCTTTGACCGTTTGAAGCGCAATGTCGCCCATGTCGGCGTAAAAAATGTTGCCTTCCGAGCCTGTGGTGAAGAACACGCTTCCGCGCCGCCGTTCG
>DAOTXI010000629.1:0-9448 GCA_034435475.1 Anaerolineales bacterium | reverse complement strand
GGATTACCCTCCGCACTTCCGTGGTCGATCTTCATTCCACCAGAAAATCGCCTGATCGGTTATGAACAGGTGGAGTTTTATCATCCCTTGTTTGCCTATGAAGCCATTCCCGTACTTGTCCTTGCGGTTGTCTTGTTTTGGCTTTCTCGCGGCGGGTATGAGGATAGCCTGAACCCCGGTGGACTTTTCCTGGCTTATCTTGGCGGATATTCCATTATTCGTTTTTTTCTCGAATATTTGCGGCTGGATGTTTCACTGATCAATGGGGTGAATGTCAACCAAGTCTTTTTTGCGCTCCTCCTCTTTTTGGTCGCTGGCGTTCTCATTCGCAGGCGCCTTGTACAGGTTTTGTAAGGCATTTGAGAGGGCGTCGAATGAGGGTGGGGGAATAAAATGAAAGCGACTGTTCCCGACAAAAAAGGAAAAATCCGATGATCGAGACAAACGATCTTAGCAAACAGTTCCATGATTTTATGGCGGTTGAGGGCGTCAACCTCTCAATTCAGTCGGGTCAGATATTGGCTCTGCTGGGTCAGAACGGCGCGGGCAAGACGACAACCGTTCGAATGTTGACGGCGCTCTTGCAGCCGACTCGCGGCACCGCCCGCGTGGCTGGTTTCGATGTGACGAAGAACGGGCACGACGTGCGCGCCTCGGTGGGGGTGCTGACGGAGCATCACGGGCTGTACATGCGGATGACTGCGGTCGAATATATGGATTTCTTCGGTCAGGTATACGGGCTTTCCTCAACTGCGCGGAAGGCAAGGTCGGAGAGTCTTCTCGAATACTTTGGGTTGACAGAAGCCTCGAAGCGGCGTATTGGCGAATACTCCAAAGGGATGCGCCAAAAGCTTGCCCTGGCCCGCGCTTTGATGCACGACCCCGGTGTGTTGCTGCTCGATGAACCCACCTCTGCCATGGATCCGGAATCCGCGCGGCTGGTGCGGGACGAGATCGCCCGCTTGAAATCTGCCCAGCGGACGATCATGCTTTGTTCGCACAACCTCACCGAGGTGGAAATGCTGGCGGATAAGATTGCCATCATCTATCGCGGGCGCATCCTGATTCAAGGAAGCCTCGATGAACTGAAGCGCGAAGTCTTCGGCGTTCCGGAGTATTTCGTTCAATTCACGCGCGAGTGGAATGTGGATGGTCTTGACCTGCCTGAAGGGATGGAAATGCTCGAGAAAACAGCGACCAGTTTCAAAGTCCGGGTGGAGGCGCCGGGGGTTTTGAATCCTGTGTTGATGAAAAAACTGGCGGATGCGTCTGCTCCAATACTTTCGTTTCATGAAGAGGCGCGGACTTTGGAACAGGTCTATTTGAAGGTGATGGCGATTGCGCGAGGCAGGGAATATGTTCAATAAACTTCGACCGGTATGGCTTGTGGCGTGGCGGGAACTGCGTGATCAACTTCGCGATTGGCGCGTTATTGCGCCGATGACGATTCTGATCTTGGTCTTCCCGTTCCTGATGAATGAATTTGCGCGCGAGACTGTTGACTTTTTGAATCAATACAATGCCAACCTGGTGCTCGACCGGCTTGTTCCGGTTTCGGTCATGATCATCGGATTCTTTCCCATCACGGTTTCGTTGGTGGTGGCGTTGGAGTCTTTTGTTGGCGAGAAGGAGCGCGGCACCATCGAACCGTTGCTGACTGCGCCGTTCGATGACTGGCAGTTGTATTTTGGGAAATTACTTGTTGGGGCAGCTACGCCGTTGATCGCGAGTTATTCCTCGATCGGCTTGTACCTTTGGATGATCCATCGCCAGGGGTTGACCTTTCCCGACGGGATGGTGATGCTTCAATTGATGCTGTTGACGACGGCTCACGCGGTCTTGATGGTCAGCGCGGCAATTGTGATTTCGGTCCAATCCACTTCTGTAAAGGCGGCGAACCTGCTGGCTTCGTTCATCGTGATTCCGGTGGCGATCCTGATGCAGGGCGAGGCGGTTGTGTTATTTTGGGGCAATGAGACGGTTCTCTGGCTGGCAATTGCCGGGGTCATCATTATTTCCCTGTTGTTGATCCGGGTCGGCATCGCGCACTTTGAACGCGAATACCTGCTTGGGCGCGAGATTGACACGTTAAACTTTAAGTGGATTTTGCGCGCCTTCTGGGGGAATTTTAAAGGAGATGCCGTCTCTGTGCGCGATTGGTATGCCCGCATGGTCGGAGACTCTTTGCGAAGGGTTTTGCCGGCCTTCCTGATGATTGTTATTCTTGCCGGTGTGAGCGCCTGGTTGAGTTATGAGTGGACGATGGATAACGTCTCTGAAACCATCTCGAAGGCGTCTTCGAAAGACCTGGCGAAGATCGAAGAAAATATCGAAGAATTACCCGACCTGGCAAGTATGCGCGAGCATCTCAGCGCGTCGTTTTTATTCCTGAACAATACGCGTTCGATGGTGGTCATCTTTCTCGCCGGATTGACCTCTTTTAGCGTGCTGGGCGTTATGATCTATATGTTGAATATTGCGCTTATCGGCGGCGTGTATGCTTTGCTCGAATTGCTGGGTATCTCTCCCATGCCGATTTTTCTGGCGGGCATCCTGCCGCATGGAATATTTGAGATCCCGGCTTTGATGCTTGGGAGCGCGGTGGTCTTGTATATAGGCGCGGTTTTTGTCACCCCGCAGACGGGCAAATCCATGGGCGAAGTGATCGTTGAGATGCTGGCGGATTGGGCGAAAATATTCGTCGGCGTGGTTGTTCCGCTTCTGGCGCTTGCCGCGCTGATCGAAGCCTACATCACGCCGGAGATTTTGTTTCGCGTAGTGGGGAATTGGTGAGCATAAAGTGACGAGACTTCCGATAGACAAAACCCGCTAATTGGTGCGATTTTGAATTTTTGTTTCCGAAAATTCATGCTGATTAGCGGACGTAAATCCGTGCCCTTTAAAAAGCCCTTAAGAAACGGTTTCTAAACGCAGTTTTACTACTAAGTAAATCGTCGAATGTTTCTTTACAGATATTGAACAGATATTGACCGCCGACGGCGGTCGGCTTGTGATGTTAAATTTCTTTTAGCGTTCTACTTATCACTTTGATGCCGATAAAATCTAATTAACAATCCGGCAAAATTGGGTTAAGATTTGACCCATGGCGAAGGTCATCATCCTTGGATCGTCAAATGCGATCCCAACCAGGGAGAACGAGAATACTCACATGGTCATTGTGGGGGATAACCGCACTGTGCTCGTGGATTCGGTCAGCAACCCTATCCTGCGTCTGGAGCAAGCCGGGCTGGATTTCAACGAACTGACTGACATTATCGTTACCCATTTCCACCCCGACCATGTCTCCGGTGTGCCGCTCCTCCTTATGGATATGTGGCTGATGGGTCGCAAGAAACCGCTCAACATTTATGGATTGCATTACACCCTTGACCGGGTCGAGGGGATGATGGGCTTTTACAACTGGTCGGAGTGGCCCGAATTTTTCCCGGTGGTATTTCATCGCCTGCCAACCCGCGAAATGACCACCGTGCTGGACTGCCCGGATTTCACCATCCATGCTTCGCCAGTGCATCACATGATTCCCAATATTGGGCTGCGGATCGAATTCAATCAAAGCAAAAAAACGATGGCATATTCCTGCGACACGGAGCCCTGTGAAGAGGTTGCCCGGTTGAGCGCCGGTGTGGATGTCCTCATCCATGAAGCGACCGGCGCGGAACCCGGTCACTCTTCGGCGGCGCAGGCGGGCGAAACCGCCTCAAAAGCCGAGGTGGGGCGACTATATTTGATTCATTACCCCACTGGCAGGTTTGCAAAGGGCGACCCCGTTGCCGAGGCTTCGACGAAATATCGGGGAGAGATAAAACTTGCAAAAGATTTTATGACTTTGGAGTTCTGAGCGATAGAAAATCCCCTCAAAGCGAGGGGATTTTTTTTACCAGCCCGATATGTACGGTTCCCATTCCCGGTTGTCCGAGAGATGTTTACCGAAGATGTAGGAGGCGTCTGCGGGCGGCTCTTTTGGGATGTGTAGAAGTTTCATATGAGCCTCCTCCACTTTGCGCCCGCCCTTGCGGTGGTTGCAGGAGGAACATGCTGTCACCAGATTCGTCCAGATATGCCTTCCGCCCATGTGCCGCGGGGTAACGTGATCAATTGTCAGGCTGCCTTCATGTTTGCCGCAATACTGGCAGGTATAATTGTCACGCCTGAAAACTTCGCGGCGTGTTAATTTGACGCGCGGGCGCGGACGATGAATTTGCGCTTCCAACCGAATGACCGATGGACGGGGAATAAGCTGTGAAATGGTGCGGATGTGTCCGCGTCCGTTCGCGATCATACCGGCTTTTCCCGCAAGGATCAAAGTCACTGCCCGTCGTGTCGAACAGACATGGATCGGCTCAAAATTTGCATTGAGCACCAAAACGGGTTCGTTCATAAGGTTCCGGTAACTCGCGTGATTATACATCCAGAATGTTAAATCAGTTTAAACGCTCATTGGCATATCATTGCAGGAGTAAAAATGAACATCATGATCTCCGGCGGCTCGGGTTTGCTCGGCACCGCCCTGACCTGCTCTTTTATTGCGGACGGACACAAGGTTTACATCCTTTCGCGCAAAGCGCATAGCCGATCAGACGTCCAGGTCGTAAAATGGGATGCCCGCACCACCGATGGGTGGGGGCATCTCGTCAACAAAATGGATGTAGTCATCCACCTTGCAGGCCGCAGCACCGCGGACTGGCCCTGGACTGCCGCGAAGAAGAAATCGTTCGAGGATTCGCGCATCCTGCCCGGACTTGCGCTTGCTCAAGCCATTCAGGAGGCGAATCGCCGCCCGGGCCTTTTCGTGCAAGTCTCAGGGATCAATTATTACGGACTTCACGGCGGTCTTGCTGATGAATCAACCCCGCCCGGGGAAGACTTCCTAGCTCAGCTTGTTGTGAAATGGGAAGAGGCTACAAAACCCGTGGAGGAACTTGGCGTTCGACGGATTGTGTTACGCACCCCTCCCGTACTTAAGAGAGAGAATATCATATTGACATTGATCGCCTTGCCAGTACGGTTGTTTTTTGGGGGTACGCTTGGCTCTGGCAAACAACCTTTTCCGTGGATCCATTATAAAGATTGGGTTGGGGCTGTCCGCTACCTGATGGCAAATGAAAGCGCGCGCGGCGTCTATAATTTGATCGCGCCTGCGCAAACTTCATTGGCTGAATTCACCAGGATGCTTGCTAAAACCCTGCATCGTCCATATTGGTTTCCCGTCCCAACTTTTTTGATGCGGAGCGTTTTGGGGGAGATGAGCGCCTTGATCCTTGAAGGAAGGTTTTCCCAGCCGAAACGACTGCTCGAGTCTGGGTACGAGTTCCAGTTTCCAGGTCCGCGTGAGGCGCTGACCGATTTGTACGGTTAACCCAAAGGAGAAAACAAGTCCATGAAGAAAATATCCATCCTGTTATCGTTACTGCTTGCGGCATGTGCCCCATCGCCTGATTCGCAGATTGTACTCCCAAGCCTGCTTCCAACGGCGACGGCGTTTATTGATTCGTCCTACCCGACCGCCCAGGCAAATGTGGATGTCGCGCCTCAATCCGCTTCAGGTATTAACGTCAATATCAACCGCGCCTGGGTCGAGGGGAAAAACGTCAACGCTGAAGTTTGTTATAGCCTGCCCGATGCGTCTGATTGGTCAATTTGGGCGGCGAACCTGGCATATGGCGGCGCTTTCTTGCAGGAATATGGCACGACCCTTGTCAGCCTTCAGGAAGCCGCGAACGGACAACCCGGTCTGCGCTGTGATATGTTGACCTTCGTTGTTGCCCCCGATGCAGATTTGTCCAATGCGGTCATTACTGTGGACGCGATAGCCGCGCCGCCCCAGCCGGAGGATTATTGCGATATTTACATGCCGAAGATTCAGCAGGCAATGCTCGAGCGGGGGACGGGTATTTCATTGGACTGCATTGATGTGAATGGCGTGTTGACCATGCAGATCATATCGAAACCTGCCGAAATGTCTCAGGAGCAAGCGGAACAGATCGTGTACAGCGACGAGTTCTACACGGTGCGCGGTCCGTGGGCATTTCCGATCAATTTGTCTCAGTGAAACTCCTGATGTATAATACCGTCATGTTTTGCGCTCATTACACCGGTCGTTACTATTATTACCGCTCGTAATTCCCTGCGATGGTGTGATATAAACGCGCCCCATCATCGCGGGCGCGTTTTTTTATGGTGCCGCAAGACTTGTCTTGCGAATTGCTGTGTTGGGCATATGGAAGCAAGGCAAACTTTGCAGTATGATTTCCGGATGTGGAGAATGATATGAACATTGACGAACAAGTTGAATTATTGATGCAGGGCACCGATTATGGCGACGAAGAACTTCAAAAGAACATGGCGAAGGAACTTCGCGAACGGTTAATCATCTCTGAAAAGGAAAAACGCCCGCTTCGCGTATACTGCGGCTACGACCCCACTTCCACCGATTTGCATTTGGGTCATACCATTTCCATGCGCAAACTGCGCCAGTTTCAGGACCTGGGTCATGAAGTAACCTTCCTGATCGGTAACTACACAGCCCTGGTGGGCGATCCTTCAGATAAAAATAAGGCGCGCCCGATCCTCACGCAGGAACAAGTTGCCGAAAATGCCAAGACCTACGCCGAGCAGGCATTCCGTGTATTGGACAAGAGCAAAACGAAAGTCCGCTACAACAGCGAATGGCTGGGCGAGCTTTCACTGGTTGACCTGATCAGGCTTGGGCAGAACTTTACCGTCCAGCAGTTCTTAGCCCGCGAGAATTTTGCCAAACGACTCGAAAAAGGCGAGCCGATCTACCTGCATGAAACTTTTTACGCATTGATGCAGGGCTACGATGCTGCCGCCATGCAGACTGATGTTCAGGTGGGCGGATCGGATCAATTATTCAATATCATTGTGGCTGGACGTAAACTGCAGGAGGCATTGGGGCAGAAGCCGCTGGTGGGCATTATCACCGGAATTCTGCCGGGAACAGACGGCTCGCAGCGAATGTCCAAATCCACGGGGAATATCGTACCCATCAACACCGGCGCCGACGATATGTTCGGCAAACTGATGTCCGTCCCGGATTCGGCGATGGGGATTTATATGCGCCTCGTCACACGCTTCAGCCCGCAGGAGATCGCACAGATCGAAAAGGATATTGCCTCTGGTGCGTTGCATCCGCGTGATGCGAAGATGAAGATGGCAAAAGAGATTGTCAGCATCTTCTATACAGGCGAGGAAGCCGCCGCTGCGCAGGAGCATTTCATCAAGATGTTTCAGCAAAAGGAGATTCCCGATGATATGCCTGAATATGAATTACAGTCAGGTCAAACTGTGGTGGATGTCATCCTTGCCGCGGGGATGGCAGAAAGCAAGAGCAAGGCGCGTCAATTGATAGATCAGAAAGGGGTTCGGTTGGACGGCGATGCGCTTGAGCGCGGCGATGCGGTCTTTCCGCATCCCGGCGTATTACAGGTTGGCAAGCGCCGTTTTGTCAGGGTGAAATAAAACGTAAGAGGACTCGCCGAAGCGAGTCCTCTTTTTGAGGCGTCGACGGGATTTGAACCCGTGATGAGGGTTTTGCAGACCCTTGCCTTACCACTTGGCCACGACGCCTTATAAACAAAAGGATTGCTGACCGAAAGGAAACTTCAATCTGCAATCCTCCAGTTTGAGCGGGCGATGAGATTCGAACTCACGGCCTTCTCCTTGGCAAGGAGACGTTCTACCACTGAACTACACCCGCGTTTTCGACCAGTTTGGTCGAGAGTGCCGAGACCCAGGATCGAACTGGGGACACCGCGATTTTCAGTCGCGTGCTCTACCAACTGAGCTATCTCGGCCAAACTATATTCTTTTGTTAAGCGGTCGTCATTTTACACGCACTTATTGGGATTGTCAAGAAAAGTAAATTGGAAACATGTTTATGCAAATCCATTTCGTAAATTTCTTGACTTTTAATCCCGGTTTCGCTATAATGTCTTGTTGCTGTCCACCGGACAGTTATCGTTGTTTATATACGTCATTCACCCCAGCAGGAGACAAGAATGGCTTCATTGCCCCAAAAGAGTTACGCGCGAATTCCCGTAAGCCTAGACCTACCCAACCTGATCGAAGTACAACTTGATTCATTTGAAAGACTTAAAAAAGAGGGATTGGGCGACCTTTTCCACGAGATATCTCCCATCGAATCCTATAACAAGGGAATGAAATTATTCTTCCCGAGCCGCGGCCCCGAATCTCAGCAGTGGGGCTTGAAGTATTGGTTTGGCGACCCGAAGCACACCATCGAAGAATGCGTCGAACGCGATTTGACCTACGCAAGCCCTCTGTACGTCTCTGTTTTGCTTGCCGGACCTGACGTTCCCGAACCCATCAAACAGGATATCTTCCTGGGCGACTTCCCTGAAATGACGGATAAGGGGACTTACATCGTCAATGGAACGGAACGCGTCGTCGTTTCGCAGTTGATCCGCTCCCCGGGCGTTTACTTTGAAGCCCCCTCGGATCGCGCCACGGGACGTCTGCTCTCCATGGCAAAGTTGATCCCCGACCGCGGCGCCTGGATGGAGTTCGAAACCCGCAAGTCTGATTACATCATCCTCAAATTCAACCGCAAGCGTACCGTACCCATCACGGTGTTCCTTCGCGCTCTGGCGGCTGTCAGTGACGGGATCAAAGATTCCCCGATCAAGCACGGAACCGATGAGGAAATCCTCTCCCTGTTCAAGGAAGTGGACAACAACCCCGACCGTCTCTTCATCGCCTCCACCATCAAACAGGAACCGGATTGGGATTTGTCGAACCACACCATTGCCGAAGCCGCACTCATCGAATTCTTCAAGAAGATGCGCCCCGGCGACCCGGCAACGTTGGATAACGCCCGCCAATTCCTTGAAGAGCAATTGTTCGACCAGCGCCATTACGACCTTGAACGCGTTGGCCGTTACAAACTTAACCAAAAACTCGACCTGAACATCCCGATCCCGCATCGCACGGTGACGAAGAGTGACATTCTACGCCTGCTTCGCCGCATGATCCAGATCAACAACGGCGCTGAACGTTCGGACGATATTGACCACCTCGGCAATCGCCGCGTCAAGACAGTGGGTGAGTTGATTCAGAATAAACTCCGCATTGGTCTGCGCCGCATGGAACGTGTTATTAAAGAACGCATGTCCATCCGCGATCAGGAACAACTCTCGCCGGTGACTCTTGTCAACATCCGCCCGGTGGTAGCTGCCCTGCGCGAATTCTTCGGCTCCTCGCAGTTGTCCCAATTCATGGATCAGACCAATCCGCTGGCAGAGTTGCGACACAAACGCACACTCTCTGCGCTGGGTCCGGGTGGTCTGCGCCGTGAACGCGCCGGGTTCGACGTCCGCGACGTGCATCACTCGCACTATGGACGCATCTGCCCGATTGAAACGCCGGAAGGTCCAAATATCGGTCTGAT
>DAOTXI010000628.1:0-1674 GCA_034435475.1 Anaerolineales bacterium | reverse complement strand
ACCCTCGGCGTGAACTTGAGCCGCTATTGGCAATTCCGCGTTTCGCAGGCATCACTCTCTGAGTTGACCGTTTACGAAGATGGCGTAACGCTGAATCTTTTCAATGACGTCTCACACTTAAAATTCTGACCGCAGACCGTATCCCACTTTCCACTACCCACTATCGGAGTTGCCTTGTCCAAAATCACCCTCATCCTCGGCGGCGCGCGCAGCGGGAAATCATCACATGTACTGAAATTAGCATCCGAATCACAAAAGTCTGTCACCTTCATCGCCACCGCCCAGGCATCCGATGACGAAATGTCGGCGCGGATTCAGAAGCACAAAGCCGAACGCCCGGCAGCCTGGCGGACTCTTGAACTTCCGCTGCTTGTTGCGCCGAATGTTTCGCAGATCACATCGGATGTGGTCATCCTTGACTGTGTTACGCTTTGGGTGACAAACTTGATGATGCAATTCATCAAAGACGATCTCGTGGACGAAGTTCCTTTCATGCAGGCGGCGCAGACAGAGACCGAAGCGCTAGTGGCGGCGATCCGCAAGACAGAGCAGGAATGGTTAATCGTCTCCAATGAAGTTGGCTTGGGGCTTGTCCCGCCATATCACATGGGGCGCGTCTACCGCGATGGTCTGGGCTGGGTTAACCAACGGCTCGCCCAGGAAGCGGATAAAGTCCTTTTCATGGTGGCAGGCATTCCAATGATGGTCAAAGGATGAATAATATGACGATTACCATTCGCAAAATGGATGAAACTCCGGCGCATTTGTTCAATCAATTCAATAGGATATTTAATGTGTCTTCAAAAGTCGTTTTGGATATGACACATGGCAAATTGACATGGGCAGTCACACCGGTGGAGCCATACGAAAAAGAAATCCCCATCGAAGATGTTGACCCTGCAACCTTTATCAACAGTGAAGATAAAGTGATCTTCCTTGCCGAAGTGGAAGGCAAACTTGCCGGGCAGATCAAACTCATTACGTGGTGGAACGGCTACGCTTACATCGATGATCTGATCGTCAACCCGGAGTTTCGTGGTCAAGGCGTGGGAAGAGCCCTGATGGAGGCTGCCATTCAATGGTCAAGAGAGCGGCGCTTTCCGGGGATCATGCTCGAAACGCAGGATGATAACGTCGCCGCGTGCAAGTTGTATGAATCCTGCGGCTTTGTCCTCGGAGGCTTCGACCAATATACGTTGAAAAATTTCAAGCCGAATGAAACGGCGTTATTCTGGTATTTGATTTTTTGACGAAAAAGCCTTGCCTGCCCTGAGTTACAAATTCGTCAGACAAATCCATAAAATTAACACGCATCTCTAACAAAGCGTTAACCGCGCCCCTGCTATAATATGCCCTGCCACTACATAACGGCACAGGATGCCTGACACGCGAAACTCTGCGCGTGACACCCCCGAAAGGCAGGTCCATCATCATGATCCTTTTCAACTTCCCCCTCCACCCTTAAAACCCAAGCCGCGCTTGAATTTTTTTGCGTGCCACTTCCCACTTCCTATGACTTTTCACGCCACTTGACCTTTGGCGTTTCTGGAAACTTAACATTATGACTCAACATCGAATTACAGATGATCTTGAAGCCTTGTTGGATGTCCTTCCTTCAAACATCCGCCATGCGGTTGAGAAGGCAAATAACAGCGACAAACTGCTGGAGATTGT
>DAOTXI010000627.1:0-2065 GCA_034435475.1 Anaerolineales bacterium | reverse complement strand
ACACCGTCACATCATGACCGCGGGCCGCGAGTTCACTGCAGATATCATACGCGGCTCTGCCGCCGCCGCCGCCAATCGGCGGGAATTCATAGATCACCGTCAAAATGCGCATGTCAATCCGCGAAGGGGTCCTTACATTCCGCCTGCCTGGGGCGCGGCTCGAAGACCTGCAAATTATTCGAAGTCAGCGTGACCACAGGCTTGTAATTGAACAACAACGGCGCGCCCACATAACGCACCCACGCCACGTTTTCTTCCACGAACGCGCCCTCTTTTTGCCGGGTAAACTTCTGGTCTTCGGCGACGATCAATGCAAATCTCCGCGACTCAAGATCGTCGTAAAACGTCTCAAGATACGAACGATTGCGCGACATCGCCATCTCCATCAACTCACTTTGCTCATACTCCGGCACGAGCGTCATCCCATTCAAATAACTGAACGTAATCAACTGCCGCTCGGTCACGAACAAAATCTCGCCGCCGCCATCGAGCGCATCCTGCAACGCCTGAATATCCTTTTCCGCCACAGACTCATCGAATGAAGGGAAAAAGCCGATGTGCCGAATCGCAAACCCAAGCGGAATCAGCAACCCCGCCATCGCCACGCCCCAGCCGACTCTCCCCATCATCGGCTTCGCCTCCGACTCCGACCCGGCTTGATTCGCCCAAATGGAGGTTGCCGCCACCGATAACATCACCAAGTACGCATCCATATTATGCAAATCTCCGCCGCCGCCGATCTTCGTGCTGACGATTGCCCCGCCGACGAACAGCACAGCCAGCATGGAGATCAACACCACCCACCGCAAGGGATGAATATTGTGAGCCATCTGATAAACCGCAATCAACGCCGGAGCAGACACGAGCAATATCCCCGGCAGGATTCCCATTGGGAAAGTCTCGTTCGGTAATAAACGGCTCCAGATCAAATCCGAAGTGAAACTCGAACCGAACGCTGCCACGTCCGCGTTGCCTGAAATTTGGATGTAGATGAATTGGGAAACAAGCGCCGTAACAACTCCGCTGACTCCCCAAAGGAACGGCATTTGCAAATATTTCCAAACCTTATTCTTCATGGGCGTTTCCAACACATAAATCGCCACCGCCAGCATCGCCGGAACCGGGAACCAATTCACCCGGCTGATCCCCGCCCATAACGACGCCAGAATGATACAAACCAGTGAACGCCCGGGCTTTTCCACAGAAACACCCGCCAAAATCAGGATCACCATCACATGCAGGTGATAGTACACCGCGCCTTGCAGGAAGAACAAAAACGCCCAGGCGGTGAAAAGGATTGTCATGCCCGCGTTTTGCTTGCTTCTTTTTGCAAGAAAATAGGCGGAGCCAAGCGTCAAGCCGAACCACAAAAGCGCCTGCCAGAACCGATGGAACCACAGGGGCAAACCGTCAACAAGGAAGGGGATCGAGAGAAGCAGGTAACGCGACGGGTGCAGGAAGGGAAGCGGCAAGTCCATCCCATAGAGTTTTTGAGAGAAGAATAAAGAAGCATAATAATGACGCCCCGCTTCGGAATACCCCATCGAGAAGGGATTCGCCGAAGTCATGGCAAAAATGCCCCAGGTCTGGTAGATCATTCCTTGAGTCAGAATGACAATTGCAAAGGCAGTCGTCCACTCCATCTTGCGAAGGGATTTCAGGCAGATGGTTTGAAGCAAAGCCGCCCACAAAAACACCCACAGAATCGGCATGGTCTGCGGAAGGATGGAGCCGAAAACGTAAAGACGAGTGAAGGGAATGGTGATGAAGGCGATGAGGAGTAATGCGTAATATGTAATCCGTAATTGAGTGGTTTGGTTTTCGAGGCGGGTTGCGATACTGCCTAAAAACCGGGAGAACGAAAGCCAAATGCCGCCAACAGCAGTGATGCCAAAGACCCCCGCCAGCCCGATCCACTTGGAGCGGAAGAGGGCGATCTCCAATTCAGCAGTGCGTTGGATGGTCTGGAGAATCGCAAGTGCGCTGACGATTGCCAGCGCCCATAACCAGATTTGCAGGAATTTTTTAGTGGAGATCGATTCCATAAGAAGGATGCAAAATGATT
>DAOTXI010000626.1:0-2439 GCA_034435475.1 Anaerolineales bacterium | reverse complement strand
CCGCTAATCCACGCCAATCTGCGCGAAAGGTTTTTTTGCGAAAATTCGCGAAGATTAGTGGGTTTTATTTTCTTATCCAACAATTCCGAGAATATCGCTCTCGCGCAGGATCAGCAACTTCTTGCCATCCATTTTCACTTCGGTGCCGGAATACTTGGCGAAGAGAATCACATCGCCAGTCTTCACGTCCATGTTGATGCGCTCGCCTTTATCGTTACGGTCGCCGGGACCCGCCGCCAGAATCTTGCCCTGTTGCGGTTTTTCCTTTGCGGTTTCGGGGAGGATGATACCGCTCGCGGTGGTTTCCTCCTGTTCAACGGGCTCGACCAGCACACGGCTGCCGAGGGGTTTGAACGAGATATTGCTCTTTGCCATTTGAAGCCTCCTGTAAGGTTTTGATTTTTGAATAATCGCAGAATTAGCACTCTATACTTTCGAGTGCTAATTCTTATCTTACACACTTAAAAAGTCAACGTCAAGGGGATAAATAAAAATTCTTACATTTCTCTGATGACGCTTCGCCCGCCTCGCTCCAAGACTTGAGCCTGATCTGCCCACCCAAACCTTATACTTCGCTGCATTTTGCTCTGGCAGGGGTAAGCCCTTGCCAGGTTTTATCGTTAAGGCGTCGGCGTGGAATCGGTCATGGCGGGTTCAGGCGAGGCCGTCGGCGCGGAGTTTGAGCCGGGGGGCGTCGTCTCAGGCGAGAGGGAGCAGATGGTCCGCACGACGGTCATATCCGCGGCGATGTTCGGGTCCTGGATGTATTCGGAACTTTCGATGATGGCGGCTACATCCAATGCCTGTGGACATTTATTATTCTTCGTCGTGCTCAACGCCGCCAGCTCAGAGGCATACACATCGTAATAATAGACTGTGCTTGCATCCAGCGACAACCCTTCCACTTCGGCTTCCACATCGTTGGGTCCGCATCCGCCGCGCCCGTCGCAGGATTCGGGCCCCGTACAGCCATTAATGGCGCATCCCAACGCGAGGATGCCTGTCTCGTAGTTGCGGTTCTTGTGATACAGCACGCCCAACTCGCCGTAGAGGACCGGGTTGGCGGGCTCGAACTCGATGGCTTTCTGGATGTTGCGGATGGCGATGAAAAATTCACCCATCTGCGAATAGGTTCGGGCGATGGAAATGTAGGGAGCCGGGTCGTTGACCCCCAACTGCTGGTTGATGCGGGCTGTCTGCGCGAAATATTCCAGCGATTTTTCGAAGAGTTGTTTCTGCACGTCTTCGTTCGGACTTTCGAAGGCGAGGCGGCGATAGCCCGCGCCTGCGCGAAGATAGAGGAAGGTCATGTTTGGCGCGATGGCAATTGCCCTGTCATACGACTCAATGGCAAGCGCATACTCACCCAGCGACTCGAGCACGTAGGCGTTGACGCGATGCACATCCATGAGTGAAGGGTCGGCGGCAACCGCCTGCTCAATGACCTGCTGCGCCTGAGTCCATTTTTGCTGGTCGACGAGAACTTCGGCGTAGAAGGCTTGCGCGAGGACGTTGGAGTTGTCCAATTGAATGGCGCGCACGGCTTCCTGCTCCGATTTTTGCAGAAGTGACTGGCGCGCGCGGTCTTCCGAGGTGTAGGATGCCTTCCAATTCAGGGCAAAGGCATGGACGGCGTGGGCGTAACTGCTGTCGGGGTTAAGTTCAACCGCTTTTTCGGCAGAGAGGATCGATTCGTCCAGCCGGGCAAGGATGTCTTCGCGTTGCACGATCAGCGCGGTGGAATAGGTCTGCACGCGGGAGAGCTGCGCCCAGACCTCGGCATTGTTCGGGTCCACGGCGGCGGCGTCGTTGTAGGCGTCTATGGCGGCTTCGAGTTTTCCGGCGGTGAAATGCGCGTCGCCTTCGAGCGTGAAGGAGGCGGCGAATCGCGTGGGCGTGGCGGTGGGCAGGAAGAGCGGCTTGACATCGCCCTGCTGAACGGAGCGGATTAGCCAGATGCCAGCCAGGATCAGCACGACGAAGAGGAACATGCGATACACGCTCGAATCGTCGCGGCGGCGGAAAATGCTGCGGCGGTAATTGATGTTCATGGGGATGGTGTGGCGGTCGCTTCAGGCGTGGACTCGACCGCCTCTGTCGTATCCGCCTCGGGCGTGGAGGGAGGCGATTCCAGATTCTGCTGACAGCGGGTTGTAATCGCGTTGGCATTCTCCACTGCCAGTTCGTCCGCCGGGATGCGGGAGATGATCAACTGGGCGATCTGCAGGGCTTCTCCGCACTGGTCGAGGCGCGACAGCGCCAGCCCGTACGTGAAATAATATTCCGCGACGCGCGGCGAATCGGGCGCGAGGTTGATGAATTCCATTTCGTATCCGTCTTCTGAAAGCCCGCCTTTGACCACGTAGGAAAGTTCTTTGGCGGCTTCGGGCCAGTAGGGGTTGCGGTAGTACATCACGCCGAGGTTGCCGCGCAGATTGG
>DAOTXI010000625.1:0-2527 GCA_034435475.1 Anaerolineales bacterium | reverse complement strand
GGTTTATAATACGTAAAACAAGTCTGTAGACTTGTTTTACAAAAAAGGATACCCAGCGAATGACAGACAGCAGGTAGTTAAACCAATCTTTCAGGGCAACACCCCATTGGCATTTAACAGCGCCGAGGCATGTGCCCTCGGTTTTCTTTTTAACTACAGGTGTTACCATGCTTAGTATCCACAACCTCAACAAATATTTCGGCATCCAGCCCGTTCTCAAAAACATCAACTTCAATATCAGCGCCGGTGAGCGCATCGGTCTGATCGGCGTCAACGGCTCCGGCAAGACCACACTCATGCGCATTCTCGCCAGTCTCGAACATCCTGATTCGGGGGATGTCGCTTCGACGCGCCCTAATCTACGCCTCGGCTACCTCGCCCAAGGAATGGAATTCAACCCGGAGCAGACGCTTCACTCCGCGCTCGGGCTGGATTCTGATTCCCAAACCGACCCCGCCGCTGAGATCGAGTCTTTCGCATTGGCTTTATCGCAAAACCCAAACGACTCAAACCTCCAAGCCCAATACGACGACGCTCTCACCCGACTTTCGACCTTAGACCTTCGACCCGAAGAAATCCTCACCCCGCTCGGACTCTCGCACTTCCCCGCCAATACGCCCATCGCCCATCTGAGCGGCGGACAAAAGACCCGCCTGATGCTCGCGAAAGTCCTACTAGACGACCCGCATCTTCTGCTGCTCGATGAACCGACCAACCATCTCGACATCGAAATGCTCGAATGGCTGGAAGATTGGCTGAACGGATTCAAAGGCGCGGCGCTCATCGTCTCGCATGACCGCACGTTCTTGGATAACACCGTAACGCGGGTACTCGAGTTGGATCCATCCAAGCACACCATAAAAACCTACGACGGCAATTACAGCGATTACCTCGAACAAAAATTACTGGAATATGACAAGCATATGCAAGCCTACCAGGACCAGCAGGATGAGATCGCCCAATTAAAACAGGCGGCGAGGCACATCCGCAGTTTGACGGTGATGAAGAAGGGCGGCAAAGCCGATGGCGGCGATAAATTTGCGAAAGGCTTTTTCGGCAATCGAGCCACCAAGAACGTGGCGGGGCGCGCCAAGAACATCGAAGCCCGCATCGACCATTTGTTGACCGATGAAAAAATCGAGAAACCGCAAGGCTCGTGGAAATTGAAACTGGATTTCGGTCAGCTGGAGCATCAATCCAAGGACGTGCTGGTAACGGATTCGCTCTCAATTGGCTACGCGCAAAATAAACCGCTGCTGACCGGCATCAACCTGTTCATTCGTGCGGGTCAACGTGTCGTATTGACCGGTGCAAATGGGTCCGGCAAGACAACCTTCATCCGTACCATCGTTGGCAAGATTCCCCCGCTGGCGGGCTCATTCCGTCTGGGCGGCGCGACAAAACTCGGTTACATGGCACAGGAACAGGAGTTACTCGACCCGGCGTTGAATTCGGTGCAGACCATCCAAAGCGTCTCCCCCATCAACGAAACCGAGACACGCAACTTTTTGCATTACTTTCTCTTCAAAGGTGATGCCGCACTGCGTCCCGCCGGAGAGCTTTCTTTCGGTGAGCGCGCCCGCCTGCAACTGGCTTTGCTCGTGGCGCAGGGCTGCACCTTTTTAATTTTGGATGAACCCATCAACCATTTGGACATTCCCTCGCGGGAACGCTTCGAAGAAGCGCTGGAGAATTTCAACGGCACGATCCTCGCCATTGTCCATGACCGCAGTTTTATCGAGCGGTTTGCCACAGATGTATGGGTCGCAAAGAATGGGAAGATAACGAAATAACAGAGTTTATAATCGAGAGAAAATTTACGAAATTCTGAGATTGCTTCGGCGGAAAACCGCCGCCTCGCAATGACATTCGTCAAAGGAGAATGAATGAAATTTGAAACTCTTGCCATCCACGCGGGACAGGAACCCGACCCAAACAACGGCGCAGTGATGACGCCGGTCTATCTCACGTCCACGTATAAGCAGGACGGCATTGGCAAGCCGCGGCAGGGATATGAGTATTCACGAACGTTGAACCCAACGCGCAAGGCGTTACAAGATTGTCTGGCGGAATTGGAAAGCGGGAATTGGGGATTGGCGTTTGCCTCTGGCATGGCGGCGACAGATACTGTGTTACGAATGCTGGCACAGGGCGACCATGTCGTCGCAGGAAATGATGTTTACGGCGGGACCTTCCGTCTCTTCGATAAAATACTACGCCGCTTCGGGCTGGACTTTACCTTTGCCGACACCACCGACCCGGAGAACCTCGCCGAAGCCTTAACCCCATCCACGCGCATTGTGTGGCTGGAGACTCCCACCAATCCTTTGCTGGCTGTTTCCGATATTCGGGCGGTTGCTGAGGTCGTGAAGCATCATTCCAATAAACCCTTATTGGTAGTGGACAATACGTTTGCTACGCCGTATCTCCAACGTCCGCTGGAGATGGGCGCGGATTTGGTCGTGCATTCAATGACGAAATATCTCGGCGGGCATTCGGATGTGGTCGGCGGCGCGATCATCGGCAA
>DAOTXI010000624.1:0-5035 GCA_034435475.1 Anaerolineales bacterium | reverse complement strand
TTTCTCGACGACGGCAAGCATCTGATTGAAGGTTTCGCGCTGGACGCCCGTTAGCCGTTTGAAGTCACTATCTTTTAGGTGTTCGATGGTTTCGTAGTTCATATGCCTATTATGGCATACTTATGCAAGAGGTCTAATTTATAAAAAAGATAGAGAACCATTGTTAAGACGAGCGAATTGTAAAAATTTCGAAAAATGCTCTTCCATGTTGGGAATAAGTGTTTATCCATGTACTGCAAGAAGAGTGGCACGGATATATAAAGCAGGAATATTGCTGTTTGTGTCTCGTAGTATCTTGCAATGACCCAACCTGATAAAATATAAAAGACTACTCCTCCAATTTTGGATAATAAATTTTCGGGAATTTTGTAAATCCTGGAAAACCCTATTAATAGAAAATAACAAATCGTGATAAAGGAATTATGCATTAATGCAAACGAAGCATAGGCAGTCATGAATATTGCATTATATACCACCAAGCGGAAGAAAATCCGGGAGTTGACGAAGTAGGCTCAGAGGGTGAATCCGGTCTTTGCAACCCGTCCGTTTTTTGCTACTATGATAAGGCAGGCAAGCAAAGGAGTAGAGACCATGAGCGAATCGAGAAAAGGCATCCATTGGTTTTTCCGCGTTTACAAATTATTCACCCTGGGGGAGGACTATCCCTGGCAGACGCAAAAAATAAAACTGGAGAAAGATTACCAGTTCTGCGATAAAAATAAAAACGGCAAGCTCCGTATGACCATCACGAAGGAGGGACTCATCACAATCAGAGAGCGTTACACCTGGGATGGCTGCACGCCGAAATTTTCCCTCCTAGACCTGCTTGTGATCGGCACTCCAGACGGGATCATTTCCGATAAGACTGGGAAGCCCAAAGCCTATCACGCCTCCATGGTGCATGATGCGCTGTATCAGTTCCTTGCGGATTTTCCCCCGAACGAGAAACTTTATACGAGGAGGCAAGCCGACGAAGTCTTCCTCGAAATTTTGGAGGATGCTGAATTCGCGCCGCGTAAACTGTACTATGCCGCCGTCCGCGTTTTTGGCGGGTTGTTCATGGGTGCGCGCAAACATATCACGCGCCGGACCGATACGTTTACCCGCGCCATTAAAACGGGAAAGCCCGTGAAAAAAAAGAGGGCAGCCAGTAAATCTTGAGTAGAACCCTTCTCGTCCGCCTTTTGATCGGGATCGTCCTCGCCTGGAACGTTCAGGCGGCGCTGGTCTTCATCGTCTCGCCCGCATCCTTCGTCCGCGCTTATGAGCTTTCGGGCATCCCCGGCGAAGCGGCGGTGCGAGGCTTTGGCGTGCTCTTCCTGATGTGGAACGTCCCGTATCTTTACGCCGTCATTGACCCGCTCCGCTTTCGCCTGGGGCTGGTCTTCGCTTTGTGGATGCAGTTCATCGGTCTGCTTGGGGAGAGTTGTATCTACTTCACCCTGTCAGCGGATCACGCGACCTTACGCGCCTCGATTTTTCGATTTGTCCTTTTCGATGGAGCCGGGCTTTTTCTGCTCGCCCTGGCTTTTATCTTCAACCAAAATCGTAATACGGATGAAAAGCCTCTCCGCCAATAAGCCATTGCAAATCGAAACCCCCAGACTGGTGTTCTACTTTCAAACTTTTACCGGAGGATTTCCAATGCTAAGCAAGACCACCCGTTATTTGACCTATGCTCTTTCCGCCGCCTATGCTGTGATCGGCGCGGCTCTTTTCTTTGCCCCCGAGGCGCAGGCTCCCATTTTTTTATGGAGCGTGACCGGCTTTATGACCATGACCATCGGCGGCTGGTGTTTGGGGAATGCCTTTTTGGGTTTCTTCGCCGCCCGCAACTGGCAATGGAAGTCCGTCTACCCGGCGATGGCGTATCTGTGGTCCTTCGGTATCCTTGAAAGCGTGGTGATGATTTCCTTCCGCGATAAGTTGAATTTCGGCTACCCGGTCGCCGGGGCGTATGCGGCAGCCGTCGTTCTGAATGCCTTGTCTGCGATCTTTGGCGTGGTGGATTGGTTGAGAGTCAGACCGGTAAGTGAAAAGTCCGAGCCAATGACCTCCTGGATGCGCGCGCTGGCGGTGACGACAGTTCTTTTCGTCGGCTTTCTCGCTATCTATGGTCTGACCGCGCAAAAAGGGATGACCGCCACCAATGGCGAAGTAGTCCCCGAAGCATTGACTGTCCTGACCATGCGCAGTGTCGGCTCTTTCTTCCTCGCGTTGACCATCGGTATGCTCCCCCTGCTCTTCGAGAAGAATCGCGGTCCGTTTCTCAGCTATGGTTTTTTGACACTGGGTCTGACGGTTATCATCACGCTGGCTGCGTTCGTGTATTTCCCGCAATTCAACTTTGGTGAAAATCCGCTCGGGGTGTTCTACATTGCCGCCTGGGTCGTTTCAATTGCCCTGACGCTTTCCCTCCTGCAAAAATATGGCACGGGTCTCAGCCGGGCTTAAGAACAAGGTTCCTTATTGAGCGGGGAAAGAGCATTGACCACGGAGAGCACGAAGTCCACAGAGATTTAATAACTGACCTTACGCAGTTTCCTCGTAGCGCGACATTTATGTCGCCCCAAAACGCGAGATAAATCTCGCGCTACCGTGTAGGGTGAGTAAATAAAGAGTTCCTCTGTGCCCTTTGTGTTCTCTGTGGTCAAAATCGCTTAAACCATGTCTTCCGGGCTACTCGAATTCGATCTCGATCTCTTCCTCGTCGTTCCAATCCTCACTGCGTTCGAATTCGATATCTCCAAAGAGGACTTCCTGTTTTGCGGTCACGCGGTAGCGTTTAACCAATTCCAATAGGGCAAGGAAGGTGACAACGACCTCCACGCGGCTGGCTTTATCGGTGATAAGTCCGCTGAAGGTCATGCGCTGGATGTTTTTCAGTGTCTTTGTGATCAGGTCAATCTTTTCGCGGATGGTCACCTTGGGCGCTGTGATGATGGTTCCGAGCGGCTTTTTATCAACTCCCCTCGCAAACGCGGACTCGGCGGCGGCTAAAAGTTTCTCCAATGTCAGGTTCGAGAGGTCGAGTTTTGGCTCCACCTTGGGCGGCGGCGCGACGCGCAGGAAGGTGCGCAGGTTTTTCAATTGCCGGTCTTCCATCCACCCGGCGATCTCTTTATAGCGTTTGTATAACTTCAACTGCTCCACCAACGCCACGCCGGGGTCTTCCTCTCCCGGTTCGCGTTCGGGCGGGCGCGGCAGGAGCGCCTCCGATTTGATCTGCACCAATTTGGCGGCGATCACCAGGAAGGCCGAAATCTCATCGGGGATCAATTGTTCCAATCCCTGCAGGTGGGCGAGATACTGGTCTGTCACCGACCCGAGTGAGACGGCTGTGATGTCCAATTCGGCGCGTTCGATCAGACTCAATAATAGATCGAGCGGACCTTCGTAAACCGGGGTCTGAACCTTGTAGCCGCGCAGTTGATTGCCAAGAAATCCTTCCATAAGCCCGCGAATTATACACCAGCAGGTTGGGTAAGTTTGACTCATCCCCTTATCCCTGCTATTATCCGCTTGATGGATTTTAAATTCTTTAAACGGGCATGGATTGTGTTTCTCGATATGCCGCGCTGGCTTCGTCCCGGTCTGGGGGTCAAGCGCTGGCTGTTCGTGATGATGGTTGGGATTACCCTGATCAGCCTGAGTATTGCAGTTGTCATCATTGACCTGTACCGGACGGATTCTTCCGACCCCGCTGTTCTTACGGTTCTTTCTTATGCTTCCCTGCGTTTTCTGCCGCGAATTTTACGGGCGATGATCTTTGGGGGGATCGGCGTTTTGTTCATTTCGTATGGGATGTATAAATTGAACCGCTCCCTTCTCCGCCCGTTCCTGCGCCCCGGTTCGGACGTGGTCAACACCCTGGCGGATTTTCAGCGGCGCAACCGCGGTCCACGGGTGGTGGCAATTGGCGGCGGTCACGGGTTGGCATCCTTATTGCGTGGATTAAAGGCGCATACTCGAAATCTCACGGCAGTCGTTACCGTTGCGGATGACGGCGGCTCTTCGGGGAAACTGCGTGAGACGTTTGGCATCCTGCCGCCGGGAGATATTCGGAATTGCCTTGCCGCGCTCTCCAATGATGAAGCCATGTTGACCCAGCTTTTTCAATATCGTTTCAGCGGCTCGCCGGATTTGGAGGGGCACTCCTTCGGAAATCTCTTCATTACCGCGCTGGCGGATATTACCGGGAGTTTCGAGAGCGCGGTGGTCGAATCAGGCAGGGTGCTTTCTGTGAACGGACGGGTCTTGCCTTCGACCCTGCATGATGTAAAACTTGTCGCGAGCATGGAATTGCCGCATGTGCTTCATGAAGTGCGGGTTGAAGGGGAAAGTAAAATCCCTGCAATGGCGGGTAGGGTCCGCCGGGTGTGGTTGGAACCGGATGATGCTCCGGTGTTCCCACCCGTCATCAACGCCCTGCTTTCCGCCGATGTTATTGTTGTGGGTCCAGGAAGTCTGTATACGAGTCTGCTTCCAAATTTGCTGGTGCCCGACCTTTTGTCGTCGATTCGGGCCAGCGGGGCGGTCAAGATCTATGTGTGCAACATCGCCACCCAGGAGGGAGAGACCGATGCTTTTACCGCTTCGGACCATATCCGCGCTTTGGAGAGCCATGTGGGCGGAGATGTTTTCGATGTGATCCTTTGCAATGTTAATTATGGCGGGGCGCTGAATTCCACCTCGGTCTGGGTGCGGGCGGATGATGAACTGCTTGCTGATGAGCGGACGTACACCGCCGACCTTGCGGACGACTCTCACCCGTGGCGGCATGATTCGGATAAACTGGCGCAAACCATTATGAGTCTCTTTAATGAGCGCGCGAGCCCGCCTGCGTAAAGGGAATCAGGCAGAATCCTTCATCAGCAAACAGAAACAGGCACGGGCGGGGGATGAGTCGGGTTTATTCCTGACAATCATCAGGGAAAAGAGTAACAGTTATAAAATTCACAAATCCCCCTTAAAGATGTAAAATTCATCAGGTTTATACATCGAAGAAAAATCAATTGGAGGATTTTCCCATGAC
>DAOTXI010000623.1:0-1520 GCA_034435475.1 Anaerolineales bacterium | reverse complement strand
CACATACTGATCGCCCGCGTCGGGATGAATCTCCTTGACCGCCGCGTGAACAAAGCGGACATTTTTGCGGTCATAGACGGGCTTGAGTTTGAAGACCGTTTTTTCGGGCTTCATGTGACCCACGCCGACCCATACCCAGGAAGGCAGGTAACTGAAGACATCGCGGTTGCTGACCACCGTGACTTCGTGTTTTCTGCCGATTTTGCTTCCCAGGTAAAGAGCGGCAGTGTGTCCTGCAAAACCTGCGCCGATTATAAGAATTTTAGCCATTGTCTCTCTCCTTTTGTGACAAATTTTTTACCCAGTGCAGCCGGGCTTTTTACTCGAAGTTCAAATTCTGCTCTTCCATAAACTTCCGATACGCCTCCACCGCCGCTTCGCCCGTGACCAGTGAAGCGGATTCGCCCGCCCAGTCGGTCGGCTTGATTTTGACGAACCAGCCTGCGCCGTAGGGGTCCTCGTTGATGAGCGACGGCTTCGCCTTCGCCGCTTCGTTGACTTCCACGATCTCACCTGTGACGGGGGATGTCACGGGTCCCACCCATTTGCCGCTTTCGAGCGTCCCAGCGGATTTGCCCTTCTGCACCATGCGCCCCGCTTCCTTCGGCGTGACGTTGACGATGCCCTTCGCCAGATTCTGCGCCACGTCGGTAATGCCGATTTTCACCGTGCCGTCTGCTTCGAGCGTCGCCCAGGCGTGCTTCTCCACCCAGTAGTAGCGGTCTTCAGGAATGTTACATCCACGAACTGTTGCCATTTGTGCCTCCAAATTTTTGCGTTGCGTAGCAGGCGGTCTCTACCGCCGTTTGCGGGCGTTAAAGAACGTCCGCTACGCGATGTACCGCGTATTCGGCGCTCTCTTGTGTCGTGTGCGAACGTTAGAGAACGTCCTTTACGCGCCAAGTTGATGTTCGCCTTGCAAATGATACAACAACAAATCGAAAACAACCAACCGAATCTCGTGTTCATATTCCGACACAAAACTCGGGTCGCGGCGCGCTTTCTTTGTGACCTGTTCATAACTCGCGCCGCACACGGGACAGGTGATGACGTAAAACGTGTGTCCCGTAAATTCATCCACGCGCACACCCAGCGTATTGCCGTGAGTCTCTGCCAGGTGGTTGTGGACTTCGGAACGCTTACCGCTAAAGTCGCAATAGGGACAATTGAACATGGTCGATCTTCTATAACTCGATAAATCGATACTCGATTATTCGATAGTCGAATATCGAGTATCGAATTATCGAGTATCGCTTCTCTCTTAAGCCGCAACTGGTTCCGCCGCTTTGGGCTCTTCCACACCCACCGCCTCCGCCACCAGCTGAATGATGTCGCGGACTTCGATTTTTCCTTCGTTGCCCGTCGTCTTCACCGCGTCGGAGTACATGACCATGTCTTTGGGGCAGGTGACGATGAAGAGTTGCTTCTTCTCGTTCGGATATTTCTCGAACGTGGACAACGCCTCCTTGATGCGGTTCTCGGCGGGACGTTCACCCGGCGCGACCTTGCCCATCCAAATC
>DAOTXI010000622.1:0-8156 GCA_034435475.1 Anaerolineales bacterium | reverse complement strand
CTGCAAGCACGTCTCTTCCGCGATAACGGCGCGATAAATGCGTAAGAATTAGTCTTTTAACCCCCGCCTTTTTGGCGAGTTCCGCGCCCATTTTTGCGGTGAGATGCGAAAATTGCCCCGCCATATCCTTCTCTTCATCAAGATAGGTGGATTCGATCACCACGACATCAGCGTCCTTACAGACTTCCACCAGGTTATCAATACGCCCAGTATCGCCTACAACGACAAGCTTCGCCCCCTTTTCCCAGTCACCCAGCACCTCGTCTGGTGTGATGCGTTTTCCATCCGGCAATGTCACGCTCTCGCCATTGACCAGCGCCTTGCGTTCCGGCCCAAACGGGACGCCCAGCGCATCTGCTTTTGCGGCAAGGAAGGGACGCCGCGACTTTTCTTCGAAGACATATCCCAGGCTGTCGGCGCCGCGGTGCGTGACCGGGAAAGCCGTTACGGTGAAATCCTCCGCTTCGAAGATGACACCCGGCTGGGTTTCGATCAGTCGCAGCGGCATCGGCGTTTTCTTTCCGCGCAGGACGACATCGTAAAGAAGGACTCGAATGCGCTCCAGTGTTCCACGGCTGGCATAAATTTCGAACTCTTCGATGGCTTCCCAACGCAAAAAAGTGGAGAGTAATCCGCCCAGCCCAAGAATGTGGTCGAGATGTCCGTGAGTGATAAGAGCGCGCGTCAGGCGTTTGAATCCCTTGCCCGATTGCAAAATCTGACGTTGCGTGCCTTCGCCACAGTCCACCAAAAAGCGATATTCGTTATGGGAAACGATCTGGGAGGAAAGCCCGCGATGCGCCGATGGCGCGGATGCCGATGTGCCGAGAAACAGAATTTCGAACAAAACCGAGTCCTATCCAACTTGCGGGCATGGCGCGCCCCGCGAATCATCCGTTTGAGATCAAACCCTGCAATTTTACCCTAGAAACTGTTAGGCACTTTATAAGACATGAGTGGGTCTCTGAGAACTGCCGCGAATCAGTCAGATATGGGGGCGGGAGTGAACAAGTGGCAGCCAGCAAAATCGAGGTAAATACGCCAGTTTAAAAGCGCCATCTTGAGTGTTTGCTTCAAGGTTTTCCTCAATTTTGTGTATACTCGACAGCGATCAGTCATAGGGGACCTTAAGTTTACCCTATGACTGATTTTCCCTCAGAGTTCTAAGGCAGAGAAATCAGAATAAACCTTTGCCAAATGGACAGGAGAACCGGTCATGATATCAAAAGAAGCCATGCTTACCATCATTACACTTTTCACATTTGTTTTTTCCGCCTGCGCGCCTGCCGCCATCGAGGGTGTGGGGGGCGTCGCGGAGCCAACAGAAGCAGCCCCTGAGCCGCCTGCCGCTCCCGCCGCAACCATCGTCGTCATCGAACCTCCCGAAACACGGTCCCCTCCCGAAGCAAGCGTCAACGGCGAAGTCATCTACGACAACGGGGAGAACATCCTCTCAGTCCAGCCGGATACGGGCGAAGCAAAAATCCTGATCTCGCGTAAAGAAGTTCAACTCCTGATCGCCGAAGACCGCTCGGCAGATTCCTATACCTACGGCAAGGCAAGACCCTTCCCCATCGAACTCTCGCCTGATCTAACCGCGGCCCTCATTACCCTCTGCACCGGTCTTGATGACCGCCTGCGCTGTGTCTTTGAACAATTTATATATTCGCTTGAGGATAAATCTGCCATTCGCCTGCCAACTCCACCAGATTCTTATGCCGTCTATTGGAAATGGTCCCCCAACGGCTCAACCCTCGCCGGAGCTGCCTGGGGCTACGACAAGGCTTTCTACAAGCTGAATCTTTTCTACTCGATTGCAAGCGACGGTGAAGCCCTCATCCCCCTCGAACCCATCACCAACGAACACTGGCAGATGGTATGGAATCCCGGGAGCAAAGCCATCCACCCACTGACCTTTGTTATCAACTTTGGCTCCCTGTATACGGACAACTCCGGCAAGGAGGAAATCGCCATCGCCGGTCTCGAATGGAACGACAAGGTCGAATGCCTGTCCTTCTCACCAGACGGGAACAAAGCGGCCTTCATCGTCCGCCGCGACAACGCCAAAAACCACGATTGGGTCTTCACCGCCCGCTCCAACTTTACAGAAGTAACGCAAGTCACCGAATACGATATCAAGTCTGAATATTTCTGCCAGGTCCAGTGGTCGCCAGATCAGCGCTACATCCATATCGGATACGAGCGAGACTCAAGAGCCGAAACCGGGGCAAACGTGGATGAAAATGCCCTGCGCCCCGGAAAGATCGTCAACCTGGAGACCTCGAGCCTGATCGAGCCCCCTAAAGACGCAAACGTCTGCGGCTGGACCCCCGACAACAACCTCATCCTCGAATTCGGGGGCATTGCGGGCGATGAAGGCAGAATCGAAATCATTAACCCGCAGAATTCCGAGCCGATCTCCATACCCCTGGGTGTACAATCCACAGTCAAACATTGCCCGATCCTATGGCTGAAATAGGGTGTATTGCAAAATCTTTTGTAAAAAAGCGCGCAACATTTTGCTCTTTTCCAAATATCAACATCTTATGTCCATCATTCAAACCGCCGAACCGTTTTTACTCCCGGGCAGCCGCACGGGGATTTTGCTCATCCATGGCTTCACCGGCGCGCCCAAGGAAATGCGCTCGATGGGAGGTTACCTGAATGAGCGCAGATATACCTGCCTCGGGATTCGGCTTGCCGGTCATGCCACGTCTCCCCAGGATATGATCGCCTCGCGTTGGACCGATTGGACTGCTTCCGTTGAAGACGGTTTTCATCTCCTGCGCGGCATGACTGACCGCATCTTCCTCGCCGGGCTTTCGATGGGCGGAGCGCTGAGTCTGCTGATGTCATCGCGGCTGAATGTTGCCGGGGTGATCGCAATGTCCACGCCTTATTCGCTGCCGAATGACCCAAGGAATTACCCGGTCTCTGTTATTAAACTTTACAGCCGCTTTATCAGATTTCTGCCGAAGACAAAAGACCCGCCTGGTTCTTCCTGGTTTGACAAGGAAGCCTATAAGGAACAGGTTTCCTACCCGCAGAATCCCATCCGTTCGATTGCGGAGTTGAAGTTGTTGCTGGGAGAAATGCAATCCGCCCTGCCTTTGGTGAAAAAGCCGGTGTTGCTGATCCACTCCAAAGATGACACTTATGTTTTGCCGGATAATATGGAAAAGATTTATGCCGGTCTGGTCAACGCCACAGACAGGACGAAGGTCCATATAACGGGATCAAGTCACGTCATCACGCGCGATGCGGCACAACAGGAGGTCTTTCGGCTTGCGTTGGATTTTATCCGACGGGTCGAAACGTCTGGAGGCTGAAAAATACGGATTTCGTCAAAACTTAAATCCCACTCAAACGCGCCAGGCGCAAAACCGTGGAAACATGGCGTTTGACTCGTGATGATTTGCCCCATGCTGTCAAGGTCTTATGCCCGTAGGAATGTTTTCCTTTCTTGATGAAGCGCGGCGGATGGCGTGAGTATTCTGTTCGCGTTGACTGTCCGGCACCAAGCAAACCATGTTCAAGACATTTCGCCAACCACTGATTCTGGATAAAATCTATTAGACTTCATCGGTAATTTATCAAAACATCCCAAAGGTTAAAATCAGCGCATCAATTTACTCAAAGAAAACCTTCGGGGCGGTCTTCATAAGTTGTTTCCAACAATGTTAATTAAAACCTCCTGTGCAACTTGGATTTGCGCCAAACTTTGCACAGGAGGTTTCTTATTCAACCATCTCGAACGGAACCGGCTCAGACCTACTTAACAGAATACGTCATGTTGACCGTCACCGTCACCGCCAGTTGACCCGGCTGGATCGAAACCGCCTGCGCAGATTCACCTCCGCCGCCGCCCTTGCCACCAAAGTAATACTGCGAAGCGCCGCTCTCGAAGTAGCTGATGCTCTGAATCTCCACCAGCGAAAGCCCCGCAACATCCGCCAGGTCCTGAGCCTGAGCCTTCGCCTCTTCCACAGCTTTGGCGCGGGCTTCCTTGTTCGCTTCGGATTTGTCCTCCACATCGAACTGGATGCTGTAGATATTATTCGCGCCCGCGGCAATCGCGGCATCGAGCAGGTCGCCCAAAGAGTCAATATCGCGGATCGTCACATACACCGTGTTATCCACCGTATAGTTCGTGCCGATGATCTGGCCGCTCCCGGTCGGGTCATATTGCGGGTTCGACCAGATGCTGAAATTCGTCGTGCGGATATCCTTCTCCGCCACGCCAAATTCCTTGATCGCCTGAATGACCGCCGTCGTCTGTTCCTTGTTGATCGTTACCGCCTCCGACGCGTTCTCACGCTGGGTATTCACGCCAATGTTGATGTACACAATGTCGGGGGTCAGGTAAACCACACCCACACCGCTCACATCCAGCGTCCGCACGTTCTCAGCCGCCGCCTCATTGATGGTGGTCGGTCCGCACGCGCTCAACACGAGGGTGAAGACCGCCAAGACTGCAAAAACAAAATATTTGGTACGCATTGTTGTCTCCTTATGCTTATATTATGCACCATTATGACGCCCCCGTTCAGGAAAAGTTCCCCGCCCGCGCCTTGAATTTTGACCCGATACCGGCTAGAATTGCACAAATGTTCTACTACGTCATTGCGAGGAGGGCGATAGCCCGACGAAGCAATCACGGGTGAAAAAATGCCGATCAATTATCAGGAAATTTATACCCAGATCAAGGAAGTAGGCAAAGGCGCCAAGGAAAGAAGAAAGAAGAAAGAGGATGCGCAAAGCCAGGCGCAATCGCTCCTCGAAACCTATTCTTCTCAACTGGACTTCCTGCGCTCCAAAGTGGACTCTGCCAAAGCGGCAGATGCCAACATCCGTTGCGCCGTTCCATTGGATGAAGCCCTCGCTTCTTCCTACCCCGTGCCTGCTTCTGTTTCTGCGATTTTGATCGCCGCTGACGGTTCCCAAGCCATCGCAGACAGACACAGCCCGGTACAATTCTGCGTCATCAACGTAGGCGCAATCGTCATGAAGCCAGATTCCGGCGAGACCCCATCCGTGGAAGTGGAAAGCGAATTATTCTTCGGCGACGCCATCGAAGAGAACGGTCTCACCACCGACGGCGGCGTTGCCCTGCGGCGTGACCTTGCCGAGCGCAGCGTCATCGAGAAAATGAGCAAAGGGCTGATCGGGAATATCGTCTCCTTTACAGACGGCACGCTCGAAATCTTCCGCGCCAAAGATATTGATAATGCCAACATGTACCGCAATACGCTGGAGAAGTACATCTCTGTGCTTTCACGTTTACAAACACGCGGCATTATCTCAGCAGGGTATATTGACAAGCCATCCTCCAGCCTGGTCGTGAAACTTCTCGAACTGACTCAGATCACCATCCCCGAAGAGATGGAAAAACTACGCAACGCGCCGCCGTTGAAATACGTCACAGATCGGTGGTTGTTCGGCTATAACAACAAGTTGTTCCAACTGCTTCCACCCGGTCATCGTTCGGCGGTATTCAAGATTCAATCCAATGCCGAGAAGACCTATAAAGGCGTGCTCGAATTGCACTTCTTCTATTTGAACGTCGGCACAGAGGGACACCCCTGGCCCGTCCGCGTGGAGATTCCGCGCTGGGTGGTGGATGATAAAAAGCAATTGAACTTGCTCCACGCGGTTTTAGTAGAGCAATGCCGCGTGATGGGCAGTAAGCCATACCCGTATCTCTTGCACCGCGCGCATGAGACAGCAGTGGTAAAGAACGAAGAGAAATATCAGATCGAGCAGATGCTTCAGCAAGAATTAAGAAGAAACAGTGAAGATGTGGACGAGGGTTCGAATAAACAGTCCGCGAAGGATTTGCAGGGTAGAACAAGACGTTAATTCGTCATTGCGAGGGCGCTCTTGCCTTTTGCCCGAAGCAATCTCAGACTGAATCATGAGATTGCTTCGTCGGGAAGAGCACCCTCCTCGCAATGACGGGAGGATAACATGACACAACCAATCGAGATCGGACGTTTACTTCGGGCAGGGACGACGGGATTCATTGCGGGTTGCCGCGTGAATCAGTTGAGCGTGCCTTCCTTTGGGGCGCTTGTCCGCGCGCCGCTGGGGGATGGGTATCAGGTCTATGGCTTGATCCACGATATTCACATTGACGATGACGGGCTGGTGCGCCAACTCGTGACCGCGGACAACGTCAGCGAGGAAGTAATGAAGGACAACCGCGAGAGGCGCATCGTACCCGTGGAGATGTCTGTGTTGGCGGTGGGGTATGAGCAGGATGGCAAGGTTCATCACCTGCTGCCGCCCCGTCCTCCGCTGAGTTTGGATGTGATCTATCTGTGCGAAGATAAGGATATTATTCGGTTCACTGAACGCTTCGGGTATTTCCGTCATATCTTGAATGGCAAGGACGTGCCCGTGGGCGAAGTGGTCGCGGCGCATATTTTGCAGGCGGGGAGAGCGAGGGGAGCGGAAAGTGGAAAGTGGATAGAAAGTGCGACGCAGGAAGTGATTACTTTGTTGAGAGATGATTACCCGACATTGATGAGTGTGTTGGGTGCTTTGGCGGATATTTCTTGATTTTAGGTTTGCGATTGATGATTTTAGATTGGTCTTCGGGCAAGGGAGGCTCCGATGAATGAAAGTGATTTAAAGAAGAGGACGAAACAATTTGGATTGCGAGTGATTCGATTGGTGGAGTCTTTGCCGAGCACGCAGACAACACGGACGATTGGTAATCAACTTTTGCGTTCGGGGATGTCAGTTGGAGCGAATTATCGGGCGGCTTGCCGCGGGCGTTCCAAAGCGGACTTTGTTGCCAAGGCTGGCATTTCACTCGAAGAAGCCGATGAATGTTTGTATTGGATGGAAATGCTGCAAGAAGCAGGAATCATCCCTGCGGACAAATTGAAAGACCTGATGAAAGAAGCCGACGAACTGGTCGCCATCTTCACCGCCTCCATCAAAACTGCCAGAGCGAACCTCAAATAGACTCATGGAAAGCGGAAACAATCCTCAAGCAATCTAAAATCGAACTTCTAAAATCAAAAATTCAAGAACGGAGTTCTTATGCAAAATCAGCGTACACAAATCGGATATCTCGTCGGCGGCGGGTTGAAGGAAAATTTTCGGGTCAGATTAACGGTCTCTCCGCAGGAGATGCAGGAGGGGGCGTTTGTCGTCATCCAGAGCGGACATTGGAATTATTACGGCATCGTGACGGACATCAATCTCGGTGCGACAGACCCGCGTTTTGCGGACGAGCAGACGGAGGTGCGTTTCCCTGCGCACATCGCGAAGGCGCTGCATGGACAGACGTTGTATGCGAACCTTGAGGTGTTGCCGAACCTGATGTTGGAGGTGGGTCCCGAACTGGGCACGCCTGAGTATCAGGATTGGCAGGGAAAAATTGACGCGGGCTTGAAAGATGCGCCGCGCATTTTGCCCGTCAAGAATATTCCTCCGCATCATGCGGTCGTGTCGCTGGCGAATGAGGGTGATATTGCCGAGATCTTCGGTGACCCGAACAAGGAAAGCAATTTTGTCATCGGGTATACGCGCGAGCAGAATCATCCCGTGTGCATTGATCTGGATAAGTTCGTGCAGCGCTCGTCTGGAGTCTTCGGGGCGACGGGCACGGGAAAGTCGTTCCTGACGCGGCTGGTGCTGGCGGGGTTGATGAAGCACAATCAGGCGGCGGTGCTGGTGCTGGACATGCACAACGAATATGGGTTTGACGATGTGGCGTCAGACACGAAAAAAGCTGTGAAGGGTTTGAAGACCCTGTTCAAGGGCGGAGTCCGATGCGTTGGCTTGGGAGCAGGAAGCACCATCAGAGGCAATCAAGTTGACTTTAATTTGGAAATCCCCATGAAGGATATTTCCACAAGTGACATTGAAATGTTATCTCGCGTTTTAGATTTGACAGATACCACGCCAACAACTCTTGGCGCTTTGTACAAATCATTTGGAAGCAAATGGTTTGAGAATTACAAGGTGATAAACCGAGAAAAGATTAAAGTGGAGGATGAAAAGGGGAAGATGAAAGAGGAAAGAAGAAAGAGGAGCCTGCTGAAGGAAGTGTTGCGAAGTGGGCTTTGACGAACGGTGTGAATGTGATGGCGGCGGAAGCGCTTCATGACAAACTGCGACGGCTGTTCAGCCAACCCTATATC
>DAOTXI010000621.1:0-2389 GCA_034435475.1 Anaerolineales bacterium | reverse complement strand
ACCAATGCGCGCGGCGTGTTCGGGCAGTTGATGTCCGAGTTCGTCCTTGCCTATCTGCTCGCGCATGAACGCAAGCTGTTCGAACTGGCGGAACAGCAAAAAACAAAAGAGTGGAAGGGGTTTCAAGCCCAATCCCTGCGCGGAAAGACGATTGGCTTGCTCGGCGTCGGCTCCATCGGCGCGGAGGTGGCGCGGACGGCGAAATTTTTTGGGATGGATGTGCGCGGGTATACGAGGGCAAGTGAATCAAGTAAACATGTTGACAGGTATTATCATACGGGGCAGTTGAATGATTTTGCAAATGGGCTGGATTATCTTGTAAATATCCTGCCGAACACAAAAAATACGCAAAAGATCGTGGATGCTGAATTATTGAATGCCCTTCCCTCTCATGCCTTGTTCATCAACGTTGGGCGCGGCTCGGTAGTGGACGAAGCCGCTTTATTGGAGGCGCTGGAGAGCGAAAGAATCGCGGGGGCAGTGTTGGACGTCTTCGAGCAGGAGCCGCTTCCGAGGGAGCATTCCTTCTGGTCGGCAAAAAATCTGAAAGTGACCTTCCACACCTCCGCGCCAAGTTTGCCGGAGGATATCGCGAAGGTTTTCATCGCGAATTATCGGCTTTACATTAAGGGAAAGCGTTTGAAGTATTTGGTGGATTTTGAGAAGGGGTATTAGAGAATAGACTTCATCGGTAATAAGGAAAAACGTCCCGAAGGTTTCCATTTTGCCCTTTGAACGGTTCAAAAAACCTTCGGGACGGTTATTTCCGATAAAGTCCAATAGAGAATAGAGATTGGAGATTCGATTATGACAGTTTCAATTAAAGATATTATGTCTGCCGCAGAGCGGATCAAGCCGTATATCCATCGCACGCCGGTGATGACGAACCAAAGCCTCGACAGGCAGGTGGGAACGCGAGTGTTCATGAAGTGCGAAAACTTACAGAAAGTGGGCGCATTCAAGTTCAGGGGGGCGTCGAATGCGGTCTGGTCATTGACGGATGAAGAAGCAATGAGCGGAGTTTGCACACACTCGTCTGGGAATCATGCGCAGGCGTTGGCGTTGGCGGCGCGGATGCGCGGAATCCCCGCATATATCGTCATGCCGGATAATGCGCCGCAGGTGAAGAAGAATGCAGTGGCTGGTTATGGCGGCAGAATCACATTCTGCGAACCCACGCTTGAGGCGAGGGAAAGCACGATGGAGAGAATCAGGCTCAATACGGGCGCGACCGTTGTTCATCCCTATGACGATGAGCGCGTGATCGCAGGTCAGGGCACGGCGGCATTGGAGTTACTGGAAGAAATCCCCGATCTGGATGTGGTCATTGCCCCCGTCGGCGGCGGAGGATTGTTGAGCGGAACATCCATTGCCGCAACCGAAACAAAAAAAGGCATCCGGGTCATTGCCGCGGAGCCGGAAATGGCGGATGATGCGTTTCGCTCCCTGAGGGATGGAAGGATCATCCCATCGCAGAATCCCAAGACGATGGCCGATGGTCTTCTCACTTCGCTGGGCGTATTGACGTTCCCGATCATTCAAGGACGAGTCGAGCAGGTGGTGACAGTCAGCGAATCCGCGATCATGGCTTCGATGAAATTCATCTGGGAACGCGCCAAGATTGTCGTCGAGCCGTCGGCGGCAACGGTCATTGCGGTGTTATGGGAAAGGAAAATAGACCTGCAAGGGTTGAAGGTGGGCGTGATCCTCAGCGGGGGGAATGTGGATTTAGAGAAACTGCCCTGGCAAAAATGAAGTCCGGCGGACTAAAAAAAGAGCCTCGCGCAAACGAGGCTCTTTTTTTTCTTGTTACCTTCCACCACCGGTAATGTAATGTTCCAATTGCGAGATCAGCGATTTTTGCACGTCAATGACCTCCTTTAAAACATCGCGGATCGAGATCAACCCCAACAGCTCCTTGCCATCGTACACCGGCAGGTGGCGAATGTTTTTCTCGATCATCAGCGACATGCATTCCTCCAGTTGTTGCCCCGCTTCGATGGAGATCAGTTTTGAGGTCATGATCTCGCTGACCTTTGCAGATTTTGCGGCGCGTCCCTCCAGGTCCATTTTTCGCACGCAGTCACGCTCCGAGATAATGCCTTCAACCTTGTTGCCGGTTACCACCATTAATGCGCCGGTGTTGTGTTTCGCCATGACGGTCAGCGCTTCGAAAACAGTCGCTCCAGGCGAAACGGAAAAGATTTCACTGCCCTTTCTTCGGATCATATCGCGCACAGTGGACATGGAATTCTCCTTGGCGTGGATTTTCCGCCCAGTATAGACAAGAATTGCGAGAATGACAAGCGAAGAAGCAAACAAAAAAACCAAATCTGGTCGGGGGCTTCCTTATAATATTCTCTTCAAAATGTTGAGCGCCGAGACAGAC
>DAOTXI010000620.1:0-1721 GCA_034435475.1 Anaerolineales bacterium | reverse complement strand
GCGCGTACAGCACGGCAAGCGATGCAATACCGATCATCCAATAAGGACGCCCGCTCAATTCATCGGGGGCGCGCAGCCACATCCACCCCCCATACACAGCGGCGGCTCCAACGAGCAGAGTCAGAAGCGGAGTCCAATTGGTTGCGCTGAGGGAGCGATGAGATAAAACGCTCAATGTGGATGCAGCGCCGATCAACCGCAGGGCAGTGCCAAAGCCGCGCCTCAACGATGATTCTGGATCATAGGGCAGATGCAGGGGCAGGACTCCGAGACGTAATCCAGCCGCGATTACCAGATAAATGCTTGTACCTGGCGGCAGGGATTGAAACGTCCCTGCGATACCGCCGGAGAAGCCTGCAATATACGACCATAATAAAAAAGAACTGCCTGCAACCCGGGTTGCAAATGAAATGACCACCCGTTCATTGTTGCGCGCGCTGTCCACCGAAGTGATCTGGGTGAAGAATTCCGTAAGATCGAGAAGCGCCCACATCAGGAGCAGGGTCAATGGGTTGTTCGATACGGCGGATAAAATGCCAACGCCGCCAAGCATGAGCGTTCCAGCCCACAACAATATACTTCCATACACCGGGCGGGTCACGGCGGTCAGGAGGATCGCAACCGTCAGGGCGGCAATGGACAGGGAAAGCGCCCATGCGGCTCCATCTGCGCGGAACATGATGGGTGTGGGGAATAAAACCTGCGGCTGCCAGGCGGGTAGGATCGCCTCAAATGGGATGACGACCACCCAGGCGGCGACAACAAAAAATGCAACCACTGCGCCGCCTGTTGCAACCAGCCAGGCATAACGCGCCTCCGGCTGGAAGATCCGCAACGCTGTCAGCCCAATTGCAGTAATCAAAAATAAAAGACAAACCAATAGCAGGAACATGGGAGAACATAATTGTAACAGGGTTCGACCGGACGAATTTCGACCGATGGAGTTCAACAACTCTCGTTTTTTGGTATTCGGAAGCCGTGCGTGTTGACTTGATTGCAGCCAGACAACGCCTCGGATGCGTTTGGTACAATCCAGCCATGATGTTTGGATCAAATAAACATGGTCGGATGCATCCCCGTCTTTGGATTCTGATTTTAATTCTTATCGTTTCCTGTTCCGAGCCGCCTCCCTCCGCTTCAACCCCGGACCCGGAACCTGTTTCGACCTCATCCGACCCTTTTCCAACGCCGACGCCTTTTCAACCCCAAGCCGGGATATTGCCCGATCCCTACGCTTCCATCAATACCCCGCAAGCCGCGGCAACGTTTACGCCCTACCCGACCCAGAATGTGATTCCGGAAAATATTTCCGTGCCGATTGCTACTTCTTCTCCCTCCGATGGCGGGCTGATCCAATACAACCCATTGACCGGACTGCCCGTCAGCGACCCCGCCTTCCTGCAATTCAGACCGCTGGCGATCAAAGTTGGCAACTCGCCCGATTATGTCCGCCCGCAATCCGGGTTGACGCTGGCAGACGTGGTCTTTGAATACTATATTGAATGGGGTGATACGCGTTTTGTCGGTATCTTTTACGAAAACGTGGCAAAGGCGGAACGTGTGGGACCCGTCCGGTCTGGTCGTTATTTCGACGAGCATCTCGTGCGAATGTATCATTCCTACTTGTTGTTCAAAGGCGCCGACCCCCGCGAACTGGCCTATTTCCACTCGCTTGATGTTGACCCATTTTTTGTGACAGTCGGGTTTGGGAATTGCCCGCC
>DAOTXI010000619.1:0-2716 GCA_034435475.1 Anaerolineales bacterium | reverse complement strand
TGACTTTTGTATAATGCGCGAGAGCAAGAATGCCGGTTACACTGACGACGGTCCACACGCCCCAGGCAAACGGGAAATCGGGCAGGAGGCGCAACGGGGCAAGAAACCATTGCGCAAAATAGGGCATAAAACCGCAGTCGAGACAGCCCTGCGCAAATGGGAGATAATAACGATACAAGTCGTCGCCCCCGGGCAGGCGAAACGATGCCGCGATAAGCCCAAGCCCCGCCCCCACCGCGGCAACCCAGGATAATTTTTGAGAGCGAACAAAATTCAAAACGCCTCCATGAAAAAACAAAATAATCCCATTGAAAGACTCGTCGCTCCGTTGACCTTCCTGCTGGTCTTCATCCTGCTCAGCCGCCCGCCTGTGGATGCAGACTTGTGGTGGCATTTGCGGGCAGGTCAGGACATGTGGATGCAGGGACGGATATTACTAAGCGATACATTCAGTTACACAAAACCCGGCGCAGACTGGGTCAATGCCTTCTGGCTTTCAGAAATTGCATTATATTGGATTCATCGCGGGGGCGGTTATTTTGGGTTGGGCTTTTTGGTGTCGTTCACCGGCGCATTGACCTTTCTTATGGCTGCCCGCCGCATGAACGGACATCCCATCCTCAAAGGATTTATCGTTATCCTTGCGGCGATCACTGCCGCGCCCATCTGGGGTCCGCGCCCGCAGCTTGTATCTTTTTTGTTCATCGCCGCCCTCGATCTATGGCTCACGCGCCCGGCACGTCGCAATTGGACGCTGCTGCCTGTGTTTGCATTTTGGGCAAACCTGCATGGCGGTTGGATATGGGGATTTATGCTGCTTGCAGCGCAGGTTGCGGGGCTTTTCATCAATTCGTTTTTTCTGCCGCCTGAAGAAAGAGACAGGTCAAGAAGGGACAGCCTTGCCCTCCTCGGTTGGACGGTTCTTGCCGCGCTGGCAGTTGGTCTCAACCCGAACGGGATTTCCATCTGGAAACTTCCCTTCCAGCAAGTGGATGTTTCCCTGCAAATTCAGGAATGGCTTTCGCCGGATTTCCATCACGTAGACTTTCATCCGCTCTTATGGATGGTTTTCCTTCTTCTTCTCTCCGCGCCCTTTGCCCGCAAGCCAGTGGACGCGCCGCAAATCATCAAGACTTTGGGTTTTGCCTATCTGACGTTCGTGGCACAAAGAAACATTGCCCTCTTTGCAATTGTCGCGGCTCCACTACTAGCGGAATGGCTGGATGCAGCCCTGACACCTCTTACAGCGGGAAGAATGCCCCAGCCCGATTCACAAAAGGCATTGAGTCCCAAAATCATCAAACCCGTCAACTTCCTGATACTGATATTTACCGGAGTTGCGGCTCTCGCAAACCTCTTTCTCATAACCCAGCCCGAAAAAGTCGAGTCGCATTATCCCGCCGCCGCCGTCGAGTGGATGAAATCCACCCAGCCTGAAGGCAGGATGTTCAATTCCTACAATTGGGGCGGTTACTTGTCGTGGGCTCTACCCAAATACCCGGTATTCATTGACGGGCGCGCCGATATGTACGGCAACGAGATCATCGGTCAATGGCATGACGTGGTAAATGCAAGAGGGAACGCATTGTCCATTCTTGAACACTGGCAGGTGGATATTGTCTTCGTGGAGCCGGAATGGAGCGTTGTGGAGTTGTTGAAAACGGAGGGATGGCGCGTGGGTTTTCAGGATGAAAACTCTATCATCCTCCTGCGCCCCTGACCCAGTTGAGGTCTACATCACCGCATCCAGCATCAATGCCAAGAAGATGAACGCCAGATACATACTCGACCAGCGATACATAACCCAGGCAGCCTTGTTGCCGCCAACCCGCCAGACCTGCCATGCCGCATAGAGCAGGAATGCGCCAAGCACCAGCGCGGAGACAAGATAAATGGTGCCCGCCAGGTTGAAGATCGGGAGCAGAAGCGTGACTGCGATCAACTCCACAGTGTAGATCATGATCTGCCTGCGGGTCTTTTCCTCGCCTTCCACCACCGGGAGCATCGGCACGCCCGCCCGCGCATAATCTTTCATGCGAACGATTGCCAACGCCCAGAAATGCGGAGGGGTCCACATGAAGATGATCGCAAAGAGAATCCACGCGCCGAGGCTGAGATTCCCGGTCGCTGCCGCCCAGCCCACCATCGGCGGAATCGCCCCCGCCCCACCACCGATAACGATATTCTGCACGGTCGCCTTCTTCAACCACACGCTGTAAAAGAATACATAATAAAAAATTCCGGCAAGAGACAACAACGCCGCAAGTAAATTGACAAGCCCCGCCATCAGGTAATAACTCAGCAAACATAACGCCAGCCCATATGATAACCCCTCGGCGGGCGTCAAACGCCCATCCGCCAATGGACGCTTCGATGTGCGCTGCATGTTTTTGTCGAGTTCGCGGTCAATGTACTGGTTCAATGCGCTCGAACCGCCCGCCGCCAACGCGCCGCCGAGCAGAGTCCACCAGGTTAATGAAGCGGAGGGCCAGGCTTTGCCACCAGCCACCAGCCCGCCGTAAGTGGTCACCAAAAGCAATAATACGATAACAGGTTTGGAAAGAATGATGAAATCCTTCACCCTTTGCCGCCAGCCGAGTTGATAATCGGGGATGCCATCCTCCTTCAGGGTTCCCGAAACAAAGACCAGCATGGTAAGCGAAACCCATAACGCGACCGCAGTCAGCCCATGCAGCACCACCAGATGGGTTGGAAA
>DAOTXI010000618.1:0-1538 GCA_034435475.1 Anaerolineales bacterium | reverse complement strand
GGGGGCTGTCGTTGAAGGAAGTTGTGGGCGTGGGATTCTGCTCGGGTTGGATTGTCGGTTCGAGGGAAGGGAGAGGCGCGGAAGAGTTTGGGGGGAGGATCAAGGTCGCGGCGGTGGGAGAGGCGGGTAGGGTAGAGTCAGGTTGAGGCGTGCGTAATCCATTCACTGGCTCATTTGCGACGACGATGATGGCGTACGCTATGAGGATGCAAAGCCCAAGGAAGGCGGATGCAAGAATTGCAATAAGAATGGACTCGATGGGCTTGGGTCTTGTCATGGCTGTAAACCAAGTTCCTGCAATGCCTGCACGGCGGGATACCAATTTGCGTGGATTTGAAGCGCGGCGCGATAGTCGGCGACGGCGGCGTTCGTGTCGCCGATCATATAGTAGGAACGACCACGCCAGAGCAGGGATTCTTCGAGATGGGGTTTGGAGATGGTCTTGGTCAGTGTGGTGGTGGCGAGATCAATCACATCCTGATAACGACCTGAATAATAATAGGCGAAGTAGGGACCGGTCTGGTACCACATCATGCGGAAGGGGCGGTTGCCTCTGGCAGTGTCCCAATTGTTATATTGACGGAAGGCTTCGTCGTAGGCGGGAGCGGCATCGGAGTATTGGTTGAGGACAACGTGACTGGTGCCTTTATTGAAGAGGGCAAAGAAGAGATTATTGCCTTCGAGCGTTTTGATCTCTTTTTCTGCAAGTTCGAGGGCGTGGTTTGCCGCCCAGGTTTCATCCGCCCAGGGACCGAGAATTTTCAACACTTCGGTTTCGCGTTCGGCGGGATAGATGACCATGAAAAGATAATTGAAAGAGCGCCAGCCGTCTTGATATTCTTCATATTTACTGAGCAGGTCTTTGCCGGGTTTCAGGTAGGCATCCTGCACGATGAAGCCGCCGCGCGAATCGTCGTAGCCTGTGGTGAAGAGATAATGACCGAGCCAGTCAATTTTGCCGGTGTAGTCTCGTTCGTAATAACCTTTTTCGACGATGACCGGATAGCCTGCCGCGATCAGTCGCTTGAGCAGATCCATGTCGCCGCCGTGCCGATACAAGGCGCGGTACTCGGTGGTCTGCGTGTTGACAAAGTCCACGAGTTCATAGGGCATCACGTTCTTGTCGGGCAGTCCGCGTTGGATGAAGTCCAATTTGGTATCGGGAGAGCCGGGCTTGACCACTTTTGCAACGTCGTCGCGGTTTCCAGACCAGCCCCAGAAGTTGAGAGCCATTGTCAGGTTGGCGGGACCGCAGTAGTTCCAGCGGTTATGCTGGTCCACGTATACGACGCCGGGAAGAATTGCTTTTTCGGGAACGGGCGTGGATGTGATCGTCGGCTTGGCTGTTGGACCGGGTTTGAGCGTGGGCGTCGCTTCGGGTGTCAATGTGAGGATGAACTCGGCTCGGGCTGTGCCGACGGCTGTTTCGACCGTCATGGGGCTTGATTCTCCGCCGGGTTCGAAGACGGCTTCGCTGGGCGGGTCGATAAAATAGATGACACGCGTGCGTATCAGTTCGTATTGGGTGGCGAGCCGGC
>DAOTXI010000617.1:0-1951 GCA_034435475.1 Anaerolineales bacterium | reverse complement strand
AATGTCGCGACACTATTTGGAGTGGAGATTGATCTGCTTTAGGAAGAAACGACCGGGTAAAATTGGAATCAAGGGCTCAAAAAGGCGCAAAACTCTGATGAACCGAAAAACCTCGAATAGATCGTGATACTCTTCGTTTGACTAAAAAGCGGAAATCAAATGAAAAAAACAATTGCCAGTATATTGGAACTTCTATCTTTCTGCACCCTGACTTTTGCCTGTTACGAAAAACCTCCGGTTTGGTCTGCTGCGCCTGAAGAAGACGCTTCAACGCCCGGCGTTACGCCCCGATTGATTCCCATCGAACTCCCCGCTGGTTACGGCGCGGATGGCGGCTGGATTCAAATCTATTTCACGAACCCGCAAAGCCCGCTGGCTCCACAGCAAACCGGCGGCATTGACCAGCCGCTGGCAGATGCGATTGATTCCGCCAAACTGAGCGTGGATATTGCCATTTACAGCCTGAGCCTGAACAGCATCCGCGATGCTTTGCTTCGCGCATCGGACAGGGGCGTGCAGGTCCGCGTGGTGGCAGAGAGCGATAACCTCGACCGCTCTGACCCGCAGAAGTTGAAAGATGCGGGCATTCCCATTCTTGGCGACAGGCGCGAAGGATTAATGCATAACAAATTTGTGGTGATTGACGGTTCGGAGGTGTGGGCAGGAGGAATGAACTACACCGACAGCGGCGCATATGAAGATAATAATGTGCTGATGCGCATCCGCTCGGTGAAGATGGCGGAGAATTACACAAAGGAATTCGAGGAGATGTTCGTTGAAGACCGCTTTGGCGACAACGTCTTCGCTCAGACTCCAAACCCGCGGGTGACGATAGATGGGACTCCAGTGGATACGTATTTCTCGCCCGATGACGGCGTGCTAGCCGTTTTGCTCGACATCCTCAACGAGGCGCAGGAAAGCATCTATTTCATGGCGTTTTCCTTCACAGCCGACCCGCTGGGGGAGGCGATCCGGGAACGGGCCGAATCAGGCGTCACCGTGGCGGGTGTCATGGACGAGGAACAGGTTGCGTCGAATCAGGGAACCGAGTTCGATCTTTTCCGTCAGGCTGGATTAGAAGTTTACAAGGACGGCAACGCAGGGCAGATGCATCACAAAATCATCATCGTGGACGAGAGCATTGTCATCGTTGGGTCTTACAACTTCACCAACAGCGCCGAGACGAGGAACGATGAAAATTTGCTGGTGATCTATAACGATGAAATTGCCGCCTTTTTTCTCGAGGAATTCCGCCGCGTGTATGGGCAGACGGAATAAAAGTTGGAAACTTGGGGTATGAACATGGGGCGTGACGCGTAATCCGTAAAGAAAAAATTACAATCTGTCCTTATTGTGGAACGAGTTGGATCAGGAACGGTCAGGCGTCTTTGGCTGAACAGGCCCGGTCTCCTTGAAATTGATTTAACTCAAGCCGTAACTTTTTCGATGCCTCTGCGACTATTCGGTTGTAAACCAACTCAAAGAAGAGGTGAAAATATGAAAAAGTACTCCCATTTATTCCTGGTCCTGGCAGCGTTGACAGCCATGATCCTCAGCGCGTGCGGAGGGGTTTCGGCTGGCGCCGAAACTTCCGCAGGCGGAGACAAGCCCCGCGCCTCACTCGTCGAATTTACTGGCGTGATCCAATCTATTGACGGCAACCAGTGGACCATCGACGGGCAGGTAATCACAGTTGATCCCTCCACCCTGCGCGATGGACCCTTCCAGGTTGGCGATACCGTGAAGGTGGAAGCCGAGATTCAGGCGGATGGCACAGTGGTTGTGACCCGGGTCGAACCTCCCACAGCGGCTGACAGCGTGAACGCCAACGACGATAACTCGAATGGCAATTCGAACGACGACAACTCCAACGACGATGATTCCAACTCAAATGGAGACGACCAGAACGACAACTCCAACGACGATGATTCCAACTCAAATGGAGACGACC
>DAOTXI010000616.1:0-9441 GCA_034435475.1 Anaerolineales bacterium | reverse complement strand
CTGTTTGGCATGATCGCTTCCACAGAGAGATTGTTGAACGAACGTCAGGGTTATGTTGTGGTTGACGAACGGATGACAGACCACCGTTCGCGGCTGTAACGGCTTGCTGACCGATTGAAAACAGGTAGTTGATTGAGAGCAGGGCGTCCTTCGGGGCGTTCTGCTTTTTAATCAGCAAGGGACTGCTATAATTTCACCCACATGAAGATCCTACTCATCAACCAAGTCTTTGTTTCGCCGAATGAGCCGGGGCACACCCGCCACTTCGAAATGGGGCAGTACCTCAAAGGACACGGACACGAACTCGTCATCGTCGCCAGCGATCTCAACTATCAGACCGGTCAACCCACCGTTGAGCGGACGGGGCTCTACGCCGAGCAAATTTTTGATGGCGTGCGCGTCTTGCGTTCGTACATTTACCCTGCCCTTCATCGCAGTTACGTCTGGCGCATCATTGCCTTCTTTAGTTTTATGTTCTCTTCCATTCTTACCGCGCTGCGCGTCAAGGATGTAGACCTCGTGTTAGGCACCACGCCCCCGATCTTTCAAGCCGTTTCCGCCTGGTTCGTTGCGGTCTTGCGCCGCAAACCTTTCCTGCTCGAAGTGCGCGACCTGTGGCCCGAGTTTGGCGTCAGCATGGGCGTTCTCAAAAATCCCATCATTATTGCGCTCTCACGCTGGCTCGAAAACTTTTTATACAAACGCGCCACGCACATTCTCGTCAACTCGCCTGCATACCGTGAATACATGCTTGCCAAAGGCGTACCCGCTGAAAAAGTCACCTACATCCCCTACGGCACCGACGTGGACATGTTCAACCCGTCCATTGACGGCTCATCTATTCGCAATGAACTCAACCTTGCCGATAAATTTGTGATCTTGTATGCAGGGGCATTGGGTCAAGCCAACGATATTGATACGTTGTTGCGCGCGGCTGAAAGATTGAAGAAAGAAGAAAGAATCAAATTCGTATTGTTCGGCGATGGCAAAGAAAAAACGCGCCTCGAAGCCGAAGCCAGAAATAAAAGTCTCACCAACGTCATCTTCGCGGGCACTCGCCCCAAAAAGGATATGCCTCTCATCGTCGCAGCAGCAGACATCTGTCTCGCCATTTTGCAAGACATCCCTGCCTTCCGCACCACCTACCCAAACAAAGTCTTTGATTACATGGCAGCCGGTCGCGCCAGCGTCATCGTCATAGACGGCATCACCCGCGAACTGATCGAAGCTTCTCGCGGCGGCGTGTACGTCAACCCCGCCGATGATGACATGCTCGCGCAGAAAATTCTCGAACTCTCGCAAAACCCTGCGCAAGTGAAGGCGATGGGCGCCAACGCCCGCGAGTATCTCGTCAAAAACCTCGACCGCCGCGATAAGTTGAACGAAACTCTTGGCTTGTTAAAATCATTAACCACAAAGGAGACCAAGGGTCACTAAGGTTTTTCCTTCGTATTACTTTGTGACCCTTCGTGGTTGAATCTTTTATGAAAGTTCTCGTAACAGGCGGCACCGGATTCACCGGCTCACGCCTCATCCCTCTCCTGCTCCAAAACGGATTCCAAGTCCGTGTCTTTGTGCGCCCCACAAGCGACCGGTCGCCTCTTTCCGCGCTCGAAGTGGAGTGGGCGACAGGAGACTTAGCAAACCCTGAAACATTCACCGCCGCCCTGCGCGGCGTGGATGCGCTTGTCAATATCGCATCGCTCGGGTTCGGGCACGCAGAATCCATTCTGAGGTCCATAAAAGAGGCGGGCGTAAAGCGCGGAATCTTCGTCAGCACCACCGCCATCTTCACGCAGTTGAACGCAGGCAGTAAATCCATCCGCCTTGCCGCCGAAGAAGCCATTCGAGCCAGCGGACTGGATTTCACCATCCTGCGCCCGACCATGATCTACGGTTCTCCGCGTGACCGCAACATGTGGCGGCTGATCCGCTTGCTGCGTATTACACCCGTTATGCCCATCTTCGGTGACGGTGAATCTTTGCAGCAACCCATCTTCGTGGACGACGTGGCTCAAGCCGTGCTGCTGGCTTTACAAAACGACGTGACCATTCGCAAAAGTTATAACATTGCCGGCAAAGATCCGCTGACGTATAACCAGGTCATCGACACGGTGGCATTTGCGCTCGGCAAACGGGTGTGGAAATTGCACCTGCCCTACTTGCCCATTGTTCGTACCTTGCAATTCACCGAACGGATGAAAATTCGCCTGCCGATCAAGGCTGAGCAAGTGTTGAGGCTTAACGAAAATAAATCCTTTTCATATGAAGAAGCCCAAAGGGATTTTGGTTTCAATCCACGGAGTTTTGACGACGGAATTGGCGTGGAGGTTGGCGGGTTGGAAACGAAAAATGGCTGAAAAAACGCTCCTGGAGTAGCGATGTTTGATTTTGACAGGATGGTAGAATTGCGCCACTTTTATGAAATCGTTCTTTGGCGATAAATTCTGGGTCATCCTGCTGGTTGTCGGCGCATTTGTCGCACTTGTCATCCTTGCATCGGGCTTGGGGGAGATGGAATTCGGTCAGCCGTTTATCACGAGATTGGAAAGAAACAATACATTCGATTTTTCGGATTTTGAACCCGGTTCGGGGAGCCGCTGGTTCCGCTATTTGATTCCCGTCATGTTGCTGGTCATATACCTGCTCATGCTGGGACCCGTCCGCCCGCAAAAGGAGACCAGTATCTTAAACGCGCTGCTTCGCGCCGTTGGGTTTGTATTGTTCTTTGCAGTGGTACTCGGCGCATTTGCCCGACAGGGCGGTTTACTATCCGAGGAAATTATGGAAGGCTTGCCCGTGCCCGGTGTGGGAGATTCGGCTCCGGGTGAGTTTGCGCCACCGACTTTGACTTCGGGTAGTACCCTTGGCATCACGCTTTTGTTGGTCTTTCTCTTTGGCGTTCTGGCTGTTTTTATTGTCAACCGAATCTTTGATCGCTTCTATAAACCCCAACCCGGCATGGATGAGATCGCCGGGATTGCCCACGCCGCATTGACCGGTCTTTCTGAGGGAAAAGGCTCGAAGAATGCCATCGTCCGCTGTTATATGGATATGAATCGCGTGGTTGGGGAGAAACGTAGATTGACCCGCGAAGATGGCTCAACCCCCGCCGAGTTTGCCGGTCAACTTGCAAGGATGGGGCTGCCGCGTGAGGCGGTGGACGGATTGACGGGAGTCTTCGAACGAGTCCGCTATGGCGGGAAGGAAGCGGATGCAAACGAGATCGAGGAGGCAAAGCGATGCCTGACGGTGATCCTCAGGGCGTGCGAGAAGAAGGTCTGATCAGGACGAAGCGCTGGATATCCATCGCTTCGGTGGTTGCGCTGGCGGCGATTCTGCTGTTCTATCGGAACCAGGTTGCCGGATGGCTGGCGTACTCGTTCTCCTACCTCGTTTGGTCGTTGAATTTGTTCGGGCGCATCATCCCGCCGCAGGGGGTATGGATCGGTTTATTGATCCTTATCATCTATATTGCGGTCGGCAGTTTTTATGGGAAAAGTTTCCGGGTGGAAAAAGCCCCCGAAGCGCCCACCCCGGTCCGAGGTCCGGTAGAGGCGATGGTGGAGTGGATCGAGGAGAAGGACCGCGGAGTCTTCTTCAAGTGGCGGATCGCGCATCTGCTGGGGAGAGTCCACGAAGCGCAATTGAAGAATACATCCGGGAGGATGGAGCCTCCTCCCAAGGAGATCAAGGAATATTTCGACGCGGGGTTGAACCATTCGTATGTGGATTTTCCCACGCCGGGAGTCTTTCGAAAATATGAACCGACCGCGCTGGATGCCGGGTTGGAATCCGTGCTCGATTATCTCGAAGACCAGATGGAGATTCATCAATGAGCAATAAATTTTTAGATGTGGCAAACACCGGGCAAAACGTGCTGGCGGAAGTGGAACGCGCCGTGGTGGGCAGGCGCAGTTTATTGGAAATGATCATGGCGGCTGTCCTGGCTGGCGGGCATGTATTGCTTGAGGACTTCCCCGGTTTGGGCAAGACTTTGATCGCGCGTTCGTTTGCGGCTGTGCTTGGGCTGGATTTCAAACGCATTCAGTTCACGCCCGACCTGTTGCCCGGAGACATCACGGGCGGTTATGTGCTGGACAGAAAGGACAACCGTTTTCAATTGCGGCAGGGACCGGTCTTTACCAACATCGTGCTTGCTGATGAGATCAACCGCGCTTCGCCCAAGACTCAATCTGCCTTGTTGGAAGCCATGCAGGAAGGGCAGGTGACTCTCGAAGGAAAATCCATGCCGTTGCCGGAGCCGTTTTTGGTGATGGCAACGCAGAACCCCATCGAATACGAAGGGACGTTTCCGCTGCCCGAAGCGCAACTCGACCGTTTTATGTTGAAACTGTCGATTGGGTATCCCAGCGTTGCCGATGAGCGCGAGATTCTCAACCGCCGCCATACGCGCAGGCAGGAGGATGTGACTTTGAAAGCTGTCACTTCTGCGGCGAAAATTCTTAAACTACGTGAGGCAATTGAGTCGATTCATGTGGATGCCGACCTGGAGGAATACATCGTTCGCATTGTGCAGGAGACCCGTCAGGACAGGCGCGTGGCGGTGGGAGCCAGTCCGCGCGCGTCGCTGGCGTTCTTGAAGATGGCTCGCGCCCATGCCGCCTTGAACGGGCGCGATTTTGTTTTGCCAGACGATATCAAGCGTTATGCCATTCCGGTTTTAACTCATCGCGTCATTCTGCTGCCGGAATATTGGGTGGCGCGGGATATTGCGGGCGAGGTCATTGCCGACGTTCTGCGGAAAACTCCCGTGCCGGTGGCGGGTTAGGGAAATCCTGCCGTAACGGTTATCCATGATGAGCATTGTGATTTTTTCGCGGCGGGGGGATCCCGCTTTAGCGGGGTTTGTATGCATAGCCCGGCGGTTTATCGCCGGGCGGGCATGGAGCGCAGGATCAGCCTGCCGAAGCAGGCAAATGCCGGTTAGTGGGGCGGCTCAATTTGAGACGAATCCCATCCATCGAGCATTTTCTTCGCCGCAAACCCGCGCGGGGATGAACCCCCGCGTTATTCCTACGAAGCCGACTGAACTCGGCTGTGCTGAATTGACATGAGTCGCATCTCCCTGCTCGCCGCATTCACCTATCTCGTTTTTCTCGTTGGGGTTGCATCCTTGAACGGCGACATCATCACGCTTGCCATGCCGCTGGTTTTATACCTGCTTGCCGGTTTGTGGCGCGCGCCGGAAGAACTAAAACTATCGGCGCATAGAACTTTAAGCGACGAACGCATCACACCCGGCGGAACGATCACCGTTCAAATCACAGTCATCAACCAGGGCAAAAGTCTTGAGCAAGTCCGCCTCGACGACCCGCTGCCCGAATTTCTCGAAGTCATCGAAGGATCGCCGAGCCGCATGGTTTCACTCCCCGCAGGCGGACAAATTTCATGGTCATACATGGTCCGCGGAAGGCGCGGAAGCCATACCTTTGAAGGCATTCACGCGATTGTGGAAGATAATTTGGGATTGATCCGCAGGCGCGCGCTTCTTTCCGCACCCGGGCAGATTCTCGTCCTCCCCGGCTTGGTGCGCGTCCGACACATTTCGATCCTGCCAAGACAAACCCGCGTGTACTCCGGCGTGATCCCCGCCAACCAGGGCGGGACGGGCATCGAGTTCTTCGGCGTGCGCGAATATCAGATTGGCGATTCGCCGCGGCACGTCAACTGGCGGGTATCGGCGCGGCAACAGAACATCCTGTATTCGAACGAATACCAGCAGGAACGCGTCGCGGATGTTGGCATCGTCCTGGATGGCAGAAAAAGCGTCAACGAGTTCGGAGCCGGGCGCACGATCTTCGAGGAATCGGTCCGCGCGGCAGTGGCGGTTTCCACCTCCCTGCTTGCCGAGGGCAACCGCGTCGGCTTGTATGTGTATGGACGGAAAAGTAAATGGACTTCCCCCGGCTACGGAAAATATCAGCGCGAACGCATCCTGCACGCGCTTGCGTTTGCCGAAACCGGCGAAGACCTGAGTTTTAAATCGCTCACCATTCCGCGCCGGCTTTTTCCGCCAAACTCGTTGATCATCCTTATCAGCCCGCTGGCTGTGGAAGACCTTGAAATCCTCGGCGCAGTGCGCGCGCTTGGCTATCAATTGCTGGTTATCAGCCCCGATGCCGTTACCTACGAAGCGCGCGGATTGCAACCCAGCCCCGCCGTCAATCTATCCATGCGCATCCTGCGCCTGCAACGCGAAACCATGCTGCGCGAGTTGCGTCATATGGGAATTCAAGTCGTCAACTGGGATACGACAAAACCCTTCGAGCAGGTCGCCTATGCCGCATTGAGTCGTCCCCCCGTGTGGATGCACGCCTTCCAACGCGGAATGAAAGTACAATCATGACGAAGGGCGCGGTTCTTTTCTCCATCACAGCCTGTTCCGCCCTTCTGGCATATTCCCTCGCTGTGGCTGGGTTTCCCTATCCCGCCGGGACGGTTGCCTTGCTCGGCGCAGGCTGGCTCATTCTGTATCTTCGGCGCTCAACCCGTTTCAGCGGATTTGCTTTCGTTCTGTTTGGTCTCATCTCTGCCGGTTCAGCCTGGGCGGATGTGCCGGTTTGGTATACGCTGGCGGGTTTAATATTCGCCCTGCTCGCCTGGGATTTGACTTCATTCGAAGAATCCCTGCATAAACCGCTCGACCCGGGCGACATCCGCACAATGGAGTTCGCGCATTTTTCCCGCCTGGGTTTGGTGTTCGGCATTGGCATTGCGGGAGCGATTGCCTCTAAAGTCATCGCCATAGAGTTGACCCTGGGTTCAGCGTTGATTTTTGCGCTCGCCGCAATTTGGGGGTTGAGCGCCCTCGTCTATCGAATGCGCGGCGGCGGGTAGGCATATTCAATCGAAATACAAATTCAAATCCGAGCAGTCGAAGCGGTTGCCGCAATTGGGGCAGGTGACCTTGCAGTTCTTCTCGATCATTTTGTTCCCACAGCGGTCGCAAACCCATATCCGTTTTTCCTCCCAAGCGATTGGCTTGAAGTAAGCTGGGTCGAATTCGCCCATCCGATTTTTGCCAAGTCGTTCGACCTCTTCCATGACGCGCTCCGCGTCCTCGCGCAATTTCCCAACGCGGATTCCGCGGCAGACATCGTCCCAGTCCTTCATCCATTTCAGGCTGCGACCGTACACCTTGGCCGCGCCTTCGTAGTTTCCGCGCGTGATGTGCAGGTAGGTGACTGCAATTTGCAAAATCCCCCGGTACAGGTCGCGTACGGGACCCGTTTCTTCGTTCCATGCAATTTCCAATTCCTCATGCGCTTCGAAGAATTTTCCTTTGTTGAATAACCGAATCCCTTCAATGGCTTTGGGGTGAAGCGTTCCCGCGCAATCCTGTAACGTTCGTGTCATGGCGGCAGTATAACATCCCAATCTGCATAGACGGCGTTCTCTAACGCCGACGGATAGGGAGCGACACCTGCAGGCGCGTAAGAGAACGCGCCCTGCGCAACGCTGGTACAATTTTCTACGGAGGAAACATGATTCTTATTGCGCTCATCGTCAGCCTTATCCTCTCGACTTTTTCCATCGCCTATGGATATTGGACTGCGGGACATCACGATGTTGCGTGGTGGATTACCGTCCTGGGTGGTTTGTGGCTGATTTCCCATTGGCGCAAGTGGAGATGGTTTCCGACTCCCGCGATTATTATTTTCCTCCTGCTTGCCGCGCTCGGTGTCTGGTTCGAACTTCACCCCGGCTGGATGTTTAACGGCGCGGCATTCGCTCTAATCGCCTACGACCTCGGGGAGTTCCAATTGACAGTGAAGAATTTGCCCGCCCGTGAAGATGTCCCCGGTCGCACCCGGCGGCGGATTTTGCGGATCAGCGTTCTGGTCGGTTTGGGTCTGTCGCTTATTTCGCTCCTGCTTCTGTTCACAGATAAATTCTCACCTGATTGGGGTTTGTTTCTCGTCATTGCCGCCCTGTTAGCAAGCCTGCAAATATTTGCCTGGCAAAAGCGATGAAGCGGAGGGTCACCCAATGCTTTCCAGCCATTTTTCCAACTCATGTGGATGTTGAAAGCGATAAACCTTCAAGTGCTCATACCCCGGCAGGGATAGCAACATAGGGAATTCGCGCTTCCGCCGCCAGTAGGTTCTTAATAGCCAGTGAAAGAGCGAATCCTGCGACCACAATTTGAGATGCCACCAAAATGTCTCGCGGTTGCCGTTCCATAATTCTTCCCGCGTCACGGCGCGGCGGATGGTGCGTGTGAGCAGACGCCAGAACAGGATGCGCAGGTGAAAATCCAGCCAGATGACGGCTTCAGCCCTATCCCAGATCATGTGTTGCACCGACCTGTAATTACCAGCCGTCACCCAGGTGTCGCCTGTAATTGCGTCCTCGACCCGCTCCCAGAAAACAAACGGATCGGCTTCCTGCCAGCCCGCTTCCCAGAAAAGCGCATCCAGTTCCACATAGGGGATGTCAAAGCGTTTTGCCAGCGTTTCCGCCAGCGTGGACTTGCCCGATCCCGTGGTGCCGATGACTGCGATGCGTTTATAGGGAAAGCCGCTCATGGTTGAAGGATTATAATTCTTGATACGTGATGCAGCATGGTAACGAGTGATATGCAAAACACAAATCCCAGGCGTAACCTGTAACCTGCAACCTGTAACTCACACCCTTCAAGTACCAATAACCAACCCCTAAAGGACTCCCCATGTTCGACCTCCCCGACAACGAAATCCTTCCTCTCTCGAAAGAACACATCTTCTGGACCTGGTCTGCGCAAGCAAAGGTCAACCCAATTGCGGTAAAACGCGCCAAGGGCGTCTATTTCTGGGACGTGGACGATAAAAAATACCTCGATTTCAACTCGATGACAATGTGCGTCAATATCGGTCACGGCGATGAGCGCATTATTAAAGCCATGCAGGAGCAGGCGGCGGAGCTTCCATATGCGGCGCCGGGCATGACGACCAAAATCCGCGCGCTGGCGGGCAGGGAGGTGGCATCTGTCACGCCGGGTGGCAAGTTGAGCAAAGTCCTCTTCACCCTCGGCGGCGCGGATGCGAACGAGAACGCGATCAAACTTGCGCGCGGATACACCAAACGGCATAAAATCCTCACTCGTTATCGTTCTTATCATGGCGCGTCCGCCGGGGCGATGGCGGCGACGGGCGATCCGCGCCGCGTGGCATGGGAGCCGAACCTGATGACGGGGGTTATCCATTTTCTTGATCCATATCGCTATCGCTCGACCTTCCATCGCACGAACCCAAATATTTCAGAGGAGGAATTCGCGCGGGATTATGTCAATCACTTGGAGGAGGTCATTCTTTATGAAGGACCGGAGTCCATTGCGGCGATTTTGATGGAATCGGTCACGGGGACGAACGGAATCATCATCCCGCCGGACGGGTACATGCAGGGTGTGAGAAAACTCTGCGATAAATACGGCATCGT